>DYQT01000106.1 GCA_020719165.1 Draconibacterium orientale
GTAACGATTTTAAAGCGTTATTTGTCTTGTTATCTGCGTAATGTACTGTTGAACGCCCCATAAATCCTACATTGTTTGTGATTTATAAATTTTATACCCATAAAAAAGTTTTCAGGATTGGACTCTTTCAAACGGGTTAGTTTTGTAATCATGTTTTATTAAGGCCGCAACATAAGCAGCTTTTGAAGCATGGGTAATTGCCTTTCCAATATAACGTGTGCTCATTCTTCTCCGGTTTTTCTGAATAAACCATATATCTCATGCCCGATATTGTAGTACGGAGATATTTTGAAAAGGTTAAAGTGGTGATACACGCTATACCACCGTGTAATCCATTTTGCTTTTGGCCTGATATACCATTTATCCAGGATTTTAGCTTTGTTGAATTCAACATGTTTTAAATCATCGGCTTTCCCCACAAACGCATCTGCTTTCAATTTCTTCGACACTACGCTTTTCAATTTCTGATTTTCACGCCATCCCTCTCCTTTCAGGGTTGTTTTAAATGTGTAGGTATAGTAATCCAACGAACTGAACCCCTTTCGGTTCAATAAATCACGCAACCCTTTCCCGTCGAAATAATTCACATGATTGATCAGGAGTTCAGAAGGTTTTTTTTCCAATTTCGCCGTTAAATAGTGCTTCCAGATATCTTCGCGACCGTTGGGCGTGATAAAGTGAAACAGCCCGCCGGGTTTTAAATATTCATTCACGTTATCCAATACTGATGAGATATCGGATACATGTTCAAGAATATCGCGCGCAATGACCAGGTCGAATTTGTTGTTACAGCTTGGCAGATTCACATCCGGGATTCCCTGAATAGTTTGAAAACCATGGTGTTCCTGATTAAACCGCAATACATCCCGGTTGATGTCCATCACAGTTAATTCAATGCCCGGGAAGACAAACTGCAAGCCTGCTGCGAAATAGCCGGAGCCGGGGCCCAATTCCAAAACAAATTTCGGAACAATGTTCCTCTTTGTTAATTGAGAACCAAAAACAACTCCCCGGCGGAAGTTTCTTTCACAGTTTTTAAACTGTTCTGCTTTGCTGGTTCTTAAAAACTCTTCGACATAATAGGCGAAACAACCTTTTGAGGTTTCCTCATCGTTCAGCATCGGATCCAACTGGATGTGGTTGCATTTTGAACAAGCCACAACCCGGCATGTTTTAATATCCCAGTAATCGACAAGGCCTATCTTTATCGCCACGTTTTCATGGCATATCCGGCAAGATTCTTCTCTGGCAACTATTTCACCCTCGAATGGAGTTCGCCAAGCCATGTTTTACCAGTTTGGAAATTTGATCTCTCCCCCGAAAGTCTTCATCAGTTTTGGAAAAACCTTTGTAGCAGGGTTAAAAAAAGCCGATCCGTTTTTATCTTTCTCAGATATCCATTTTCCTTTTTTGTCAACACTAAGGATCATGAATATCAAGATGCTAACCAAAATAACCCCTTTCACCAGCCCGAGCGCTGCCCCGCCGATGTGGTTGAAAAATCCCATTCCGACCACATCCACCAGTTTTTCTGTCAATTTTGCCACCAGCATTACGGCAATCACCACAAGTAGAAAGGTGATGGTAAATGAAAGAATCGGGAGCCATTTGCGCGAGGGATGAAGGTGCTCCACCAGTGTGGCATCCAGGTAATTTGAAAAATGCACCGCTGCGTAAATTCCCAGAACCAGGGCAGCAATGGAGGCCAAACCGATAATGATCCCCTTGCGATATCCCTGGATGAGAAAAAGCACCAGAATTACCAGGATGATATAGTCAAGATAGTTCAACGACATGGTCGATTGTCACTTTGTAGTCATTAAAAATTTGTGCCCATCATTCACTGTTTTAACCGGGAGGTCAACTCTGTTCCGAATACGAATTCATTCAGCTCAACATTGTCGGTGTGCAGAATCGTCTCTTTGTTTCCCTTCCACCACAATTGTCCCTGATAAATATAGGCTACACTGTCGCCGATGCTTAGCACCGAATTCATATCGTGTGTGTTGACAATGGTGGTAATCTCGTATTCTTCGGTAATCTCTTTGATCAGATGATCAATCACGCCCGAGGTATGGGGGTCGAGCCCCGAATTGGGCTCATCGCAAAACAGGTATTGAGGTTTCATGGCGATGGCACGGGCAATGGCCACACGTTTGCGCATACCACCGCTGAGTTCCGAGGGCATCAGCCGATTGACATTTTCGAGGTTTACACGCTTCAGCACAAAATTAACCCGTTCTGATTTTTCATCCGGCGATTGTTTGGTGAACATGTTTAGCGGAAACATCACATTCTCCTCCACATTCATGGAGTCGAACAAGGCGCCTCCCTGAAAAAGCATCCCGATTTCCTTGCGCAGTGTTTTGCGTTGCTCAAAGTTCATCGTGGTGAAATTGCGGTCGTCGTACACCACCATTCCACTGTCAACTTCAAACAAGCCCACCAGACACTTCATCAGCACCGTTTTACCCGAACCACTTTGCCCGATGATAAGATTGGTTTTTCCCTTTTCAAAGGTGCAGGAAACATTTTTCAGCACATGATGTTCCCCGAAAATTTTATTGATGTTTCTGGCTTCGATCATGTGAGCAGGAGTTGCGTTAACACAAGGTTGAACAAAATGATGATTACGCTGCTGAACACAACCGCTTTGGTGCTTGCCTGGCCCACTTCGAGAGCCCCGCCCTGAGTGATGTAACCATAAAACCCCGAAACCGAAGAGATGATAAAGGCAAAAAATATCGTCTTTGTAATAGCATAAAATATGGTGTACCCGAAAAAGTCGATCCGGATTCCCTGAACAAAGTCGTTGGTAGAGACCAGCCCGGTAGCAATCATGGCGATCCAGCCGCCAAGGATGCCCATCCACATGCTGAAAACGATCAGCACAGGGTTGATCAGGATAGATGCGATAATTTTGGGAAATATCAGATAGTTTGCCGAATTCACCCCCATGATCTCCAACGCATCAATTTGCTCGGTGACCCGCATGGTTCCGATTTCAGAGGCAATCCGCGATCCTACTTTGCCGGCAAGGATCAGGCTGATGACAGTTGGCGAAAATTCGAGAATGACACTCTGGCGTACAGTAAAACCAACCATCGACATGGGTATCAGCGGACTGGTAATATTGTAGGCTGTTTGAATGGAGACGACGGCGCCCATAAAAGCAGAAATAAAGGCCACGATGCCAAGCGATTCGAGGCCAAGACTGTTGATTTCGGTCATCAGCTGATTCCAGAAGATCCTGCCCTTTTGCGGGCGACTAAAGACCTTTTGCATTAACAGCACATAATTCCCGATGGTGGTGAATACCTTCAGCATAAAATGTTTTTGCTAAAGTACCAAAATTCGGTGAATCTGCGTTTATATGGGGAATAATTGTGAACAGCAGAACGAGTGGGCAGGTAAACTGCACGTGTCACGTGTCACGACTTTTTCACAAGTGTTTTTTTATGTATCTTTATAGCTAAATTTATTTCCCATGACCAGGTTTCGGGTTCGGTTAATTTTGTTGGTTATTCCGGTTTTCGTTTTGCTGCTCGCCGGGTCGTGCAGTTCACAAAAATACGGTTCACGCAGTTCATTTCATCCGAGGAATTGCAATTGCCCCAGTTTTAAATAAGGTGGTGAAAATAATACTATTTGCGAATTAAGGGTAGGGTAGAATTAAAGCAAGCTATTAGAGACCTTTTTACTGCGCTCCACAGGAGCGAAATTCTGGTAGCACGATAAGTTAAGGGTGCATTTCGCGCCGGAGGTGCGATATTATCTGCCGGAGAATTTGAATCAAAATGAATTGAGCACCTACGGCGTGCAGAGATCGGGGTGGTGGCATACTTTCTGCCAAAATCTGGCTCCTACGGAGCCGGGACGGACCAATGATAAATGTGTCTGGAATGTCGGCAGGGATTTGCAAAAATGAATTCGTCTGGTATAGTTGCGCCCAATCATATTAATCTGCTATAAAATATAATGCCTCGGCATTTGATTATTAAATTTTCCAACCCTTGATTCACACCCTTTATATTACCTTTGTGAACATGAATAAAACACCACCCTTAGTAGTAACAGTTTACAAAACTTCGAAAATAGAAAAGTATTATGAAAGTCAGATATGATAAAGAGGTAGATATTCTGGGTATTCAATTCTCTGATGAAAAAATCGGAGAGAGTGATGAGGATAAACCCGGAATCATCATTGATTATAACGATTCCGGTAACATTGTCGGGATTGAGGTATTAAACGCATCTAAAAAAATGCCACAACCCATGCAATTAGAATATGAGGTTGCATAACATCTTGAAAACATAAGTGCAACTCTCCCTTTTTCACTCAAAATCCCCCGTTAGCAACCCGGCCAATCTGCATCTGGCAGAAAAGATAAGGTCGGTGCTTGGCCCGCGACTTCCCCGGGCAGCAGTTGAAGATGTTGTAGAACAGATCGTTAAAAACCCCATCAGTCTGAAAGTGGTGCGTCAGCGCACATCAAAATCGGGTGATTTCAGGGCTGCCCATAAAAACGAACCCTCCCGTATCACGGTAAACGGCAACCTGAACCCCTATGCTTTCCTGATCACCCTGGTGCATGAATTGGCCCATCACCATGTGAACCTCGATTTCATCCAGGCACAAAAAAAGTTTTCGCTGCGCCGGAAAACCCGGCCACTCCCGCATGGAAAAGAATGGAAAGACAAATTCGGACTGCTGATGGCACCCTACCTTAACCAGGATGTGTTTCCCGTTGACATCCTGCCGGTATTGATTCATTACCTTGAAAATCCCAAGGCATCCTCTTCGGCCGATCACCACCTATCAAAAGCGCTGAAACAGCATGATCCGCCTGATGCAACCATTCGTCTGGAAGCGCTGCCTTTTGATGCCGTTTTCACCCTTCACGAAAAAAAAACCTTTCAGAAGAAAGAAAAAATCAGAACCCGATACAGATGTGTTTGCCTGAACACCAACCGTGTTTATCTGGTTAGTGCCGGGGCTCCGGTGATACCATTGTAAGTGACGAGTGACGAATGACGAGTGACAATTGAGGGCGTATATGTTTTTTGGAAATAATTGACATTTGTCATTCGTCATTTGTCATTTGTCATTCGTAATTCTTTTTCCGTATGTTTGTATAAATTTAAACCCTTCTGGCATGGCTAAGTCAAAACACAACTACTGCGTAATTATGGCTGGCGGCATTGGCGCCCGGTTCTGGCCCATGAGCCGGACCACACACCCCAAACAATTCATCGATATCCTGGGAACGGGGGAATCACTTATTCAGCAAACATATAAACGATTTACGCGAATTTGTCCTAGGGAAAACATCTACATTGTGACCAACGAAATTTACAAATCATTGGTTCAAAAGCAGATACCCGAGATTGCGAGCCAACAGATTTTGATGGAACCGTCGCGCCGGAATACAGCGCCCTGCGTTGCCTATGCCAACTACTGCATTCTTGAGCGCGATCCCGATGCGCGTATTGTCGTTGCTCCCTCCGATCACATCATCCTGAAGGAGGATGTGTTTTTGCAAAACATTGAATCGGCTCTCAAAGCGGCCACCGAGAACGACTGGCTGCTTACCCTGGGAATCAGACCAAGCCGGCCCGATACCGGCTACGGGTATATCCAGTATGTAGATTCAACAAAACATGTTTATCCTCAGGAAGAGCATATTAAAAAAGTAAAAACTTTCACCGAGAAACCAAATCTCGCACTTGCGGAGACTTTTCTCAAATGCGGCGACTTCCTCTGGAATGCCGGAATCTTTATATGGTCGCTTAAAAGCATCATGAAGGCATTCGAGGCGCACCTCCCCGAGGTGGATAAACTTTTCAAACAGGGAATTGGCAAATATGGCACAAAGGATGAAAAAGAGTTTATTTCCAAAACCTATACCGTTTGTAAAAGTATTTCTCTTGACTATGGTGTAATGGAAAAGGCTGACAACGTATATGTGCTCTCTGCCGACTTTGGCTGGTCAGACCTCGGAACCTGGGGCTCGCTTTATGAAAACCGCAACAAGGATGAGAAAGGCAACACCGTGGTGGGGAAGAACGTCATGTTGTACGATACCTCCAACTGTATTGTCAACATGCCAAAAGACAAGGTTGTGGTGCTTCAGGGACTCAACGATTACATTGTTGTTGAATCGGAGAACATCCTGTTGGTTTGCCGGAAAACCGACGAGCAGCAAATCAGGCAGTTTGTGAACGACGTCATGCTTGAAAAAGGGGAGAAATATATTTAATCTTCTTCTGAATCTTTTTTGGTGAAAATCAAAGGCTTCTTTCCGAGGCAGTAAATCTTCATGCAATCGTGATATTTTTGTTAAAAAAAAGCTGAAATCCCTTGCAGAAGGTTAATTTTCCTGTTACTTTTATCCCAAATTCAGGAGTCTTGTTTTATCCGATTTTTTCCTGTAAAAACTTCATCACATGAAAAAAGCTCTTACCCTTTTTATCCTCCTTTTCACCTCAGGATGGGCAAACGCACAATTTGCAGACGGAACCGGAACGCCGGAAGATCCCTATCAGATTACTTCCCCCGCCGAATTAAACAATGTACGGAACTATTTAGGCGCCACTTACGCAGCAACCTGTTTCAAGTTGATGAATGATATTGACTTAACGTCATATCTTGCGGTTGGCGGGGATGGCTATACCATGTGGGGAGATGCGGGCTGGGATCCAATTGGTGTTGATAATCCGCTGTATAAATTCTATGGACAGGTTGATGGCAATAATAGAAAAATTACCGGATTAAGAATTAACATGGGATCAACATCCACAGTCGGGCTCTTTGGCTGCACAGGAGCCGGTTCGTTATTGAAAAATATTGGGGTGGATATTGACCCGGGGGGATCCGTCAAAGGTTCTACACCCGTTGGCGGACTCGTGGGAACCAACGAGGGTTCCGTGAGTTATTGCTATACAACGGGGACAGTGATCTCAACCAGTGGAATAGCTGGTGGACTCATCGGGCACAACAGTGGTTGCGTGACCAAATGTTATGCAACGGGTATTGTTTCTGGTATCTGGACTGTGGGCGGTCTTGTTGGATACAACCGTAATGGTAAAATCAATAATTGTTATGCAAGGGGGGCGGTGAGCGGAGGAAATATTGGCGGACTTGTCGGACAAAACGAGAACACCGCTGTAATTGAAAACAGTTATGCCACCGGAAATGTAACCGGAGGTTCCTTAATTGGTGGACTTGTGGAAACAAACACTGGAACTGTGACCAACAGTTATTGGGATAAAGAAACTACCGGAAAACTCGAAAGCGCAGGTTCTGCCGCATCTTTTGGCAAACTTACCACCGAGATGCTAACGCAGTCAACTTTCGCAGGCTGGGATTTCTCAACCCCTGTATGGACAATTTCCAGTGGCATTAATGATGGCTATCCGGATTTGTCACCTCCGGTTCAGGCATCAGCCATTGTTTTTTCAGACATTCAAAATACCCAGATGACGATCGGCTGGACCAATGGCAATGAGACAAAGCGGGTAGTGTTTGTCAAAAAGGCCATTACAGGCACTGCATTACCACTCAACAATGAAACATATACGGCAAATACAACTTATGGTAACGGTACACAGATTGGATTAACCGGCTGGTATTGCGTATATAATGGTACAGGTACCACCGTTACGGTTAGCGGCTTAACCGAAAATACGAATTATATTTTTCAGGTATTTGAATATATTGATGCTTGTGGTGCAAACTATGCAAAATACAATTCAGTTATTGCAACCGATAATCCAAAGAGCCGGAACACAACAGGTCCGGCACCAGTGGAGGTTACGGCTACTGGCGGAACATTGGGGCCAACCTTATATGTAAATTTAACAGCAGCATTCGATGCCATCAATGCCGGCGCGCATAAGGGCGATATTACCATTAAAATAATCGGGAACACCACCGAAACGGCTACGGCTGTCCTGAATGCAAGCGCTGCCCCTTCTGAATATGACCATGTTAACATTTATCCAACGATAACCGGACTGTACATCAGCGGAACCCTTGATGCACCGCTCATCGATTTGAACGGAGCCGGCAATGTAACGATAAACGGCAGTCTGAACGGATTAAACGCCGGGAAAGACCTGACCATTATAAATGCCAGCGCTTCCGCAACTTCCGGAACCTCCACCATCCGGTTTATCAATGATGCATCGGGCAATTCAGTGACAAATTGTAAAATAATGGGCTCATCCGCCGATGCCTGGGCCGGAGTACTTTTTTTTAGTTCCGGTACAGCAACCGGAAACGATGGCAATAGGGTAAACAACAACGACATTACCAATGCAACGAATTCTCACAGACCTGTCAACGCGGTGTATTCTTCAAACATTTCAGGAAGTGATAACAGCGGGGACACAATCAGCAACAATTATATTTTCGACTTTTTCAACCCTGATTTTAGTTCAGACGGAGTATTGCTTGCTACTGGTTCGACCGACTGGACCATCACCGGCAATAGCTTTTATGAAACAACCGATTTTGAACCAATCTCCAGTAATGGGATTTATTACAGCGCCATTGAGATTTACAATGGTTCGGGAAATAATTTTAAAATATCCGGCAACTTTATTGGCGGCAGCGCCCATGAATGCAGCGGCATGATGACTTTTAACGGTGCCACAAGTTACAACTTCTATGGCATATACATTGATGCCGGCGCATCTGTTGCAAGTTCCGTTCAAAACAATACCATCCGGAACATCGATTTAACGGTCAAGAGCGAATCAAATTATACCTGGACCGGGATCTACATCAACAGTGGGGCTGTGAATGTCGGCACCGAAACCGGCAACACAATCGGATCGGCCTCGGGCAATGGATCAATCACGATTACAAACTCCAGCACCGACTGGAGGGCCGGCACTACCGGGATCGAAACCTGGAGCGGAGATTATGTGTATATAGAAAACAATACCATTGGCTCCATTACCACAACGACGGCTGCTGGCAGCGAGGGAATGTCCAACGATTTTTATGGCATTGCCAACTTTGGTCCCATGACCAGCATCATCAATAATATCATCGGCAGCACGACCACCGCAAACAGCATCAACGCAGCCTCCCCGGCCACCAGCTGGTCGCAGGACGTTATTGGCATTTACAGTGAAAATGACTGCGTCGTTTCGGGAAACACCATATCCAATTTAACCAATGCAACCACCAATACAGATGTAGATGGCGGCGGAAGTATATGCGGGATTTACACGAGATCCGGATCAAATACGATCACCGGCAATACCATTCATGATTTGACGATTGCCAGCGCCAACGCATTTATTTCCATAGATGAAGGAATGCCGGCCATTATCGGGCTTCTCCAGGGAAGTAAGGCTGATGGTCAAATAGTGACCGGGAACACCATTTACAATTTGTCGAATTCGTATCCTGATTTCGACGGAAGTGTAATCGGGCTGTACTATTCGGGAGGATCAAGCGGCTCCAACAGGATTTCAAACAACTTCATCCACAGCCTGTCGGTAACCGGGGCATCCAGCACAGCCGCAAGCCTTTACGGCATCCTGATCGAAAAGGGCACTGCAATCTTTTACAACAACGTCATCAGTTTGGGAGGTAACTCAACAACCGATATTTATGGCATTCATGAATATGCCAATGAATATGAGTATCTCTACATTATTTATAACACGGTTTATATCGGCGGAAGCCTTGACGCCGGTGCAACAAATTCATCCTATGCGTTGTATAGTGCAGGAATTTCTAACTTCGCACAATTTGTGAATAATATTTTTCACAATGCCCGTTCTACCGAAGGCGGCAACGAATTACATTTTGCCGCCTATTTTGTTTCCGACAGCAGACATTTGTTATCCCGGTTATCTTGCGATTACAACGATTACTTTACTCCGGGAGCTGGCGGAATGCTTGGATTTTATGGGTCACCCATCAACAGCCCTCAGATCGTTCCCGGGCAGGACACCCACAGCCTGAACACCAACCCCGACTTTCAAAGTGAGGGCGGTACCGTGGCTGAAAACTATATCCCTTCTGCAACATTGAACGGAACTGTTTCTGAAGGTTACCCCGGCACCGATTACGCCGGAACGGACAGGGCCGATATTCCCACCATGGGTGCGTTTGAAAAACTTGTCTGCGCCAACCCGAATAACGGGGGTACTATTTCTGAAAATCAGGGAGGGTGTAGCCCATTTGATCCTTCCGAAATAACATGTTCCGACGCAACCGGACAAACCGGTACCCTGGAATATAAATGGCAAAGTTCGCCCGACAACACGCTTTTTGGCGACATCACCGGTGCAACTTCAACAAGTTATAACCCCGGCCCGCTAACCACAACAACCTTTTTTAAGAGAATTGCAAAAGTTACCTGTATTGGGAATTGGACAGGGGCTGCCGAATCGGATGTGGCGACGATGACGGTTAGTGAACCTCCTTCAGCCATTGCCTCGGTTGTCAATCATGTCAGCATCTTCCAGGGATCTGATGGGGCGGTAACTGTTACCGCCGCTGGCGGAACCACTCCCTACTCTTATAAATGGTCAACCACTCCCATGCAAACGGAGCAGACCGCCACCGGTTTGTCAGCAGGAACATACCGGGTTACCGTTAGTGATGCCAATACCTGTGTTGCCACCTCCGATATCCTGGTTACCCAACCCACTCCGCCTTCTGAACAGGCAACAAATATTCTGTTTACCAACGTTGGAAGCAGCCAGATGAAAATCGACTGGACGCGAGGCAATGGCAACGGATGTACCGTCTTTATATCAGAAGGAACAACCGGGGTTGCACCTCCTTACAACAACATTTTCTACCCGGCAAACACCGTTTTCGGCACCCCGGCTTCGCAAATCGGAACCTCCGGATGGTATTGCGTTTACGATGGTATCGGCACCACTGTCAGCGTTACCGGTCTCTTGCCATCCAACGGATATCAGGTACATATCTGCGAGTATAATCTTGGATCTAAAACCTACAACACCAGCATCGCAACAGGTAATCCGGCCAGCCAAAGCACCTCTGCACTGCTGGAAGCCAGCGCCTATGTGGTATCACATGTTCTCTGCTTTGGGCATAACAATGGTGCATGTGCGGTTTCCGTTTCAGGAGGCAATTCCTCATACAGCTATGCCTGGTCAACCACTCCTGGTCAAAATACGGAGACTATCTCCGGTTTGAGCATGGGCACTTATACCGTAACCGTAACCGATGGAGTGGGCGCTGAAGCCATTTCCAGTGCGCAGATTACGCAACCTGCAGCAGCACTTACCGCCACCCCATTACAATTAAAACCTGAAACCTGCGGTAATGACGGCATTG
>DYQT01000107.1 GCA_020719165.1 Draconibacterium orientale
TCGGCAACGCCATTAAATTTACCGATACCGGCAAAGTGGAGGTAATTGCGCAACGGTGGAACGACAAAATCATGGTGAGGGTGGTTGATACCGGCATAGGGATTTCAAAAAAGAATCAATACCATATTTTTGATGAATTCCGGCAGGCAGATGGCAGCACCTCCCGGCGATTTGGCGGTACCGGATTGGGCCTGGCCATTGCTCAAAAATATGCAAACCTCCTTGGAGGGTCTGTTTCTGTTGACAGCAAAGAAGGCAAAGGCTCTACCTTTACGCTTTGTTTACCAACAAACGGGAATCATACCCCTGGGCACCCTGAAGTTGAAACTTTATCGGGTTTCGCGCATTCTGCCAAACATTCGGCCCAGGATTTCATTTCAGATTCAGCCACGAAAACCATTTTACTCGTCGAAGACAGCGAACCAGCCATTATTCAAATGAAGGACATTCTCGAAGATGGCAGATTTCAGCTTTTGATAGCACATGATGGCGCGGAGGCACTGGCCCTCATCGCAAAAACAATCCCCGATGCCATGGTGCTGGATTTGATGATGCCGGGCATCGATGGTTTTGAGGTCCTCAAAGTTTTGCGTGAAGCTAAACAAACAGCCCATATCCCGGTGCTGATATTAACTGCAAAACACATAACCAAAGAAGAGCTGAAGTTTTTGAAACAAAACAATGTTCATGAACTTATTCAGAAAGGGGATGTAAATCGCGATGAACTTCTGAATGCAGTGGCATCAATGGTTTACCCCAAACCAGTGACCGCCCCCGTACAATCAAGGGAACCGCAAACATTTTATGGAAAACCGGTTGTGCTTGTTGTGGAGGACAATTCCGACAACATGCTGACCATAAAAGCGCTTCTTGGCGATGACTACACTGTTGTTGAGGCAGCCGATGGTAACCTTGGACTGGAAATGGCAAAAAAACATCTTCCGAACCTCATATTAATGGACATAGCCCTTCCCGAAATGGATGGTATTGAAGTGTTTAAAGCAATCCAAAAAGATGGAAACTTACAGCATATACCCGTTATTGCCATTACAGCCAGCGCCCTCACCACAGAGCGGGAAACCATTCTCTCGCATGGTTTCCATGGTTACATTGCAAAACCCATTGATGATAAGGCCTTTTTCAATATAATCAACCAATTATTATATGGAAAGTAACAACATTAAAATTTTGGTTATTGACGATAACAAAGATAACCACATCACCTTTTCGGCTCTTATCAAAGATGCATTTGCCGGCGCTGTGGTCTTGAATGCACTCAATGGAAAAAGAGGGATTGAACTTGCTTTGCTCGAAAATCCGGATGTTATTCTTTTGGATATTGTGATGCCCGACATGGACGGCTTTGAAGTGTGCGGGATACTCAAAGAAGATCCCCGTTTGTGCGATATCCCGCTGATTTTCATTACGGCATTAAAAGGCGAAAAGCAAACCCGCATTCGGGCATTGGAGGCAGGCGCCGAGGCTTTTCTTACCAAACCCATCGACGAGGTTGAACTTACGGCCCAGATCAGGGCAATGATAAAAATTAAAAATGCCAACTCCGACAAACGCAACGAAAACGAACATCTTGCGTCGCTGGTCGAAGAACAGGTAAAGGAGATCAGAGATACTCAGATTGCAACCCTGAACATGCTGGAAGATGTAACCAGGGAGAACGAAGCCAGAAAAAGAAGTGAAGAGGCGCTCTTCAAAAGCGAAGAGAAGTATCGCACCATTTTTAATAATGTTCAGGATGTTTTTTACCAGACGAACCTTGATGGTACTATTATCGAAATAAGTCCTTCCATCAGGCACTTTTCAAAATACACCCGTGAAGAGCTTATCGGAAAATCGGTGAGCTCGCTCTATTATGATCTCGACGACAGGAAAACCCTGATCGATACCATATTGTCAAATGGGATATTGAAAGATTATGAGCTACAGTTTATGTCGGGAACCGACGAGCCGAAGTATGTATCCATCAATGCCAGCTTAATACATGATGCCGGTGGAATCCCGATACATATAGATGGTGCCATCAGAGATATTCATGATCGGAAATTGGCTGAAAACCGGATAAAACTGACCACTAAAATCCTGAATACGATAAATTCGACCAGTTTCCTGAAAGATACCCTGCAGCAAACGATCAATCTGATTCAGCAGGAAATTGATTGTGAAGCGATTGCAGTCCGCCTCAAGAGTGGTAACGATTACCCTTATTTTATCTATAATGGTTTTAACGAGGCTTTTATTCAGGCTGAAAATTTTTTGGTAAAGGTTGACGATCGGGGATATTGTTGCCTGGATAACAGCGGGGCCGCCTGCTATGTTTGTACCTGCGGCCTGGTACTTTCAGGCAAAACCAACGCAGAAAATCCATTATTTACGATTGGCGGAAGTTTCTGGACAAACGACTCACCTCAGTTGTTAAATCTGACAGAAAAAGATGACCCCAGAATCAATCCACGCAATCGATGCATTTATGACGGGTACCTCTCCTTTGCCCTCATCCCCATACGGGCAAAGGGTGAAATGGTAGGACTTTTGCAACTTAACGGGCGGAAAAAGGATTGCTTTACCGTGGAGATGATCAAAAATCTTGAGAGTATCTGTGAAATAATTGGTGTCGCCCTTATGCGTAAACAAGCGGAAGAGGCGCTGGAAAAAAGCCACAGATTGCTTGTCAATCTGTCGGAACAGGTGCCGGGTGTAGTTTACCAATATCGGCTTTACCCCGATGGGCATTCCTGCTTTCCCTATGCCAGCTCGGGCATGAACGACATCTATGAAGTTACCCCCGAGGAAGTTAGTGTTGATGCCACTGCTGTGTTCGAAAGAATTCATCCCGACGACTTAGCGAATGTTTCAGAATTAATTTTCGAGTCGGCACGCACGCTGAACCATTTCCAAAGCGAATATCGGGTCGTCCTTCCACGACAGGGCCTGCGATGGCGTCATTGCGATGCAGTGCCCGAACGAACGGACGATAACAGCACGCTATGGCACGGATTTATTTACGATATTACCGAACGGAAGCAGGCAGAAAAGGAGTTGCTTGCATTAAATGAAGAATTAGATCAGCGGGTCAAACAGCGTACAACCGAACTTGAAGCTGCCATCCTTGAATTGGAAACTTTTTCCTATTCGGTTTCACACGACCTCAAAGCACCCTTGCGTCACATCAGCGGGTTCATCGGCCTTTTCCTCGAAAACAGTACAAAAGAATATACCGAAGAGGAGCTTGGATACCTGAAAAAAGTCACCGAAGCTTCCACCGAAATGGCACAACTAATCGATGCATTGCTCTCATTTTCGCGACTCAACATGACCGATTTGAGAAAAACAAAGATCGATACCACGGCAATGGTTCATCAGGTAATCAGGTTTTTTGAGCCTGAAGTTGAAAACCGGAAAATAACGTTTCAAATTGGATCCCTTCATGAAATCAATGGCGATGAAGGGCTTATCAAACAAGTTTGGACAAACCTGATTTCGAATGCCATCAAATATACCGGAAAAAAAGACGAGGCAATCATCGAAATCGGGAGTACCCAATCCAACCAACTGGTCACTTTTTTTGTCAGAGACAATGGAGCCGGGTTTAACATGAAGTATTCCGAAAAATTATTCGGCGTTTTTCAACGGTTGCACAAAACCAGGGAGTTTGAGGGAGTAGGGATCGGGCTGGCCAATGTAAACCGTATTGTTAAACGTCATGGAGGCCATTGTCGCGCCGAAGGGGCGCAGGATCAGGGAGCTACTTTTTATTTCAGTATACCTAACTAACACAATTTATTAATTGAAATGGAAGATAAAATTTCTATTTTACATCTCGAAGATCAGATTGCAGATTCCATCCTGATCAAATCATTAATCTGCAAGTGGTTCAGTGCTTTTGATTATTATTTTGTTGACGACGAACCCGGTTTCATCAAGGCGCTGGAGGAAAAAAAGATTGACGTTATTCTATCCGATTTTGAGCTTCCTGATTATTCGGGATCAGATGCACTGCTTCTCGTGAAAAAACAATATCCCCATATCCCGTTTATTTTCGTAACCGGGAAAATGGGCGAGGATTCGGCTATTGAATCACTGCTCAACGGAGCCACCGACTATGTGATGAAATCAAAGCCGGAGCGCCTTGTTCCCGCCATTAAAAGGGTGTTGTACGAAGCAGAATTGCTGAAAGACCGGATTGCATCCGACAACGCTTTGCGCGAAAGCGAAGAGAAATTTCGTAACCTGGTTGAAAACATCAGCGATGTTATTTTTGAAGTTGACAATCAATGGCAGATTCAATACATCTCTCCGGTTATTGAAAAGATCATGGGATATAAGCCAATCGAGATGATCGGTACCCATTTGATCGGGTTTATGCATGAACCAGATAAGCAGGCTTTCATTGACCATTTTAGTGAATTGAAGGATAAGGTGGAAACTGTTTACGAGAACCGTTATATTACCAAAACCGGGGAGATTTGCTGGGTTCGCACGTCGCTCAAGGCCAGTTTTGAGGGGGAAAATTTTATAGGGGGAACCGGGACCTTAATTGATATTACCAAGCGAAAAGAAAATGAGCTGGCGCTTTTTAAGGAACAATATCTGATGGAGATCCTGATGAACATCATCCCCGACCATCTCTATTTTAAAGACCTGGAAAGCCGGTTTATCCGCATCAGCAAATCGAATAACCGTTCATTCGGAATTGCAGACTCGTCTGAAGCCATTGGCAAAACCGATTTTGATTTTTTTTCCGAGGAACATGCCCGGTTGGCATACTCCGATGAACAGGAAATTATCAAGACGGGGAAAACCATAACCAAAGAAGAGAAAGAGACCTGGGTTAACGGCCCGGATACCTGGGTTTTTTCTACTAAAATGCCATTGCGCGATCTGGAAGGAAATATCGTCGGCACTTTTGGTATCTCAAGAGACATCACCGAACGGAAACGTTTTGAGCAGGAACTGTTGGAAGCAAAAGAAAAAGCAGAGGCAAGCGACCGGCTTAAAACGGCTTTTATGCGCAACATCTCCCATGAAATAAGAACCCCCCTCAATGGAATTTTAGGCTTTGGCCAATTAATATCAGAACCGGGAATTTCACCCGAAGACAAAGATGAATTCCTCATGATGCTCAACGATAGTTCCGATCGCCTTATCAGCACTGTTACCAACATCATGGACACCTCTCTCATCGTTTCAGGCAACCAGGAGGTGAATTTGAAGAATATTGCCATGAGGCCCCTGCTTGAGGAGATCTTCAGGAAATTTGACCAGCGATGTGCACAAAAAAGGCTGGCTTTAATTTATCAAAACACAGTTGCAACCGATGAATTGGTCATCAACTCCGACCAGGAATTGTTAAGTAAAGTATTGACTCACCTCATCGACAACGCGATTAAATATACCAAATCGGGACCCATCGAATTTGGCTGTAATGTTTTGAATGAAGAGATTGTGATGTTTGTCAAAGATTCGGGGATAGGGATCAACCTGAAGGAGCAGCAGCATATTTTCGACCATTTTAACCAGGGTGATGGTTCTTATACCCGCGACCAGGAAGGGAGCGGTTTAGGTCTTTCAATAGCAAAAGGATTGATGGAACTTCTTGGAGGACGAATTTGGGTTGAATCGGAGAAGGGGGTTGGGTCGTCATTCTTTATTGCACTTCCCCACAAACCTGTTTCAATTCAAGAGCCATCAGATAAAAAGACTTTCATTGAGTCATCTGCAAAACCACTGATTTTAATCGCCGACGACGAAGAAACAAACAGTCTTTTATTAGAAAAACTTCTGAATAAGGAGGGACTCGAATTTCTGGTAGTCAACGACGGACAGCAAGCGGTTGAAGCATGCCAAAATAATAAAAACATTTCGCTGGTGCTGATGGATTTAAAGATGCCTGTGATGGATGGTTTTGAAGCAACCAGGAGGATAAAAGCTTTCAACCCTGAGCTGCCCGTTATTGCACTTTCGGCCTTTGCACTCAGTGGCGATGAAAAAAGAGCCCTCGCTGCCGGCTGTAACGATTATATGACAAAACCATTGAGAAAAGACCTTTTAATCAGGAAATTATTGCAATACGGAGTTATTGATTTATGAATGCCCTCATCCCCCGACCCCTTCTCCCCGGGGGAGAAGGGGGGATTCCCTTTCCGGGGGTAAGGGACATGAGAAGACCCGGGAGAATTTGTGACGAATGTGTTAACAAAAGAGGTATTTATAGTTTTTATGCAGAATCAACCGAAAGAGATATTTTGTTTTACAATCGATCATCAGCGATTTGCGATCCCGTTAATCGTGGTCGACCAGGTTCTTATGGCCATGGCAGTATCGCCGGTTCCCAATTTACCGGAGTTGTTTCATGGTCTCATCGACTATCATGGATTGCTCGTTCCCGTCATAAACTTACGGTCGAGGTTGAAAATGCCGCCGGAGCCTGTCAGGATCAGCGATGTTTTTATTCTGGCAACCACACCCAAACGAAAAATCGCCCTTGTTGCCGATCGGGCGGATGGGGTGATGCTGCCATGTTTGAAAGATTGGGTTTCTGCCGCGGATATGGTTCCGGGTCATGACACTGCCGGATTTCTCAGGTGCGACGACGGCATGATCGTTATTTATGACCTGGAAAACTTTCTTTCGGGCGAAGATGAAATTGAAATTCAAAAAGCTATTGACAATCAAACAAATGGAAATAGATAAATGATTGTTCCTGATTTTCTTTTGCAAGAAATAACTCAAATGACCGCCCGGGTGCTGGGATGGGATTTCCCGCCAAACCGCGTGAATGACCTGGAACGCGGACTTCTTGCCACAGCAAAAGAGCTCGGAGTACCCGACACCCCGGATGCGATCATCAACTGGTTGTCAAACATTTCGTGGAATGCAAAGGAACTTGATATACTATCGACCCATTTGACGATTGGCGAAACCTATTTTTTCAGAGAAAAACCGGGACTCGATGTCTTCCAAAAACAGGTTATACCCGAAATCATCAAAGAAAGGCGGGGAAAAGACCAATATTTGCGTATCTGGTGTGCAGGATGTTGCACAGGCGAGGAGCCTTATACCCTGGCGATCATATTGAAAGAAATGATTCCCGACATTAATAATTGGAAAATCACCATTCTCGCCACCGACATCAACCGCAATTTTCTGAAAAAAGCACAATCAGGCGTTTATGGTCAATGGTCGTTTCGTGAAACATCACAAGATATTAAAAGCAAATATTTCACCATGGCGGCCGGCAGAAATTGGGAAATCAATCAGGAAATAAAGAAAATGATCACATTCAGCCTGCTGAATCTTGCAGATGACCTTTATCCTTCTGCGCTTACCAATACCCAAAACCACGATGTGGTATTCTGCCGCAATGTTTTGATGTATTTCACCCCTGAACAGATCAAACTGGTTGCAAAACGCTTCAACCAGTCACTTGTCGAAAACGGATGTCTCATTACGAGTGTTGTCGAGTTGAACGACCACTATTTTTCTGATTTTGCCACTTGCAGTTTTGGAGAGGGTATATACTACCGCAAATCAGGCAGGAGAACAGAAGTTGGGAATTCAGACCCATTAACCAAGCTGGTTTCCAAAAGCAGATCAGCCAAAACAGCCTCGCCCCGATCGAAAACAAAGCCGGTTGCTACCCTGCCGGCCAGGCTTGCTACTATTCCAATAGACGCTGCTTTAAGCAAAAAACCACTCTTGGGTACCTTGGAATTGAAAAAACTTTTTGAAAAAGGACAGTATCATCAATGTGTCGGACACTGCCAGCTTTTATTGTCAAATACCCCCTCGGATGTCGAAGTGTTGAATATTCTGGTTAAATCATATGCGAATATGGGCAACCTGGCCGAAGCAAAAAGATGGGGAGAGATATTACTCTCGATGGATGGAGCAAAAGCAGATTCTTATTACCTTTTAGCGACCGTGCTCATGGAAGAAAACATGCCGGCCAAGGCGGAGTCGTTGCTAAAACGGGGGCTCTACCTGAATCCTCATCACCTGTTATCACACTTCTTGATGGGCAGCATCGCCACTCGGGAGAACAAAAGTAAAATTGCGGCCAAACACTTTCAAAATGTGATTGAACTTTTGTCTTCGTTTCATGAAAACGACATTGTGCCGGGTTCAGAAGGCCTGACTGCCGGCAGAATCAAAGAAATCGTAGCCTCCCTACATAGCCTATGAAAGACGAACAGACAATCCTCGCCGAACGCGCAAAGATGGTGGCAGGATGGAAAACAGCGTTAGTCAAAACAGGAGAATCCCTGTTGGTAGTTGAATTTCAGCTTATTCCAGAACCATATTGCATCGACAACAGGAATATTACCGAAGTAGTAAGAACCAAAGAAATCACCCCGGTTCCCGGGGCTCCCCCATTTGTACTGGGTGTTATGAATGTAAGAGGAAAAATAATCTCCATCGTTAACTTTAAAATATTTTTCAATCTCAAATTATCGGGGATTACTGAAATGAATAAAATTATCATCATCAAACATGATCAAATGGAATGTGGCATTGTAACAGATATGATTTACGGAACCAAGGAGATCATGATTGACAGTTTAAGGCCCCCGCCCATTACCCTGAATGGAATAGGTGCCGGGTACATCCAGGGCGTAACCCCTGATGGTCTCATATTGCTGAATATTCCGGCGATATTGACCAGTGAAATGCTCATTGTTAATCAATAAAACGACTATTTAACCCATTAACAGAAACCGGAGGAAAAGTGAAATCAAAAAATTACTTCAGAACAGGCACCAAACTTTATGTTGGTTTCGGATTGATCATTGTGGCGATTATTCTGACCATTATTTTTTCAATCAGGAGCAGCAACCACAGTTTTCAAATCGAATCAGGACTTATCAAATCGTATAAAATTAAAGGTTCTCTTGCTCAGGTGCGATCGAATGAAAACCGCATCCGGGCCTTGATACTCGAGGCGATGATTTCGAAAAATAAACAAAGGGTTGACAGCTTGATAACGGGAATAAAAATACAGATGGACAATATTGACAGCCTGTCGCTGGCCGTAGAAAAGCAGCTTGAGTTATCGGAAGCTGAATTGCAACAATTTAAGGAGATCAGGAGGCTGATGAAGACCTTCAGAGAAAACAGAAACCGTTTGCTTGACATGATAAAACAGGGAAAAAGTGAAGATGCCATGATATTTGTAACCACCATACAATCTTCTCTTTATGAAAATATTCGCCAGAGAATTCTTTCACTTGAAGAAGACCTTGGGAATCACGCCAACGATAGAGTGATCCAATACCATTCGTTGATGACGACCGATTTTTATTTGCTCATGGGCCTGGGGTTGGGGATGCTTGTTCTGTCACTTTCTATCTTTATATGGTTGATGCGGATGCTGCGAAAGGTATTTTCAGAAATTTCAAATACGGTTGAAGTTCTGGGAACCTCTGCAACTGAAATATATACAACTGTAACAGAAGTCGCTACAGGCGCAACCGAAACGGCCACCTCTGTTGCTGAAACGGCCACTACCATGGAAGAAATCAGGCAAACAGCCATGCTGGCCACCCAAAAAGCACAATCGGTACTTATCAGTTCCCAACAGGCCTCAGATGCGGCCGAAAGTGGAAAAGAAGCTGTATTTCAAACCATTGAAGGGATGAAGCGCATCAACCAGCACATGAACATGATTGCCGATACCATCTTAAAACTGTCGGAACAGAACATCTCCATCGGAGAGATAACTTCAACCGTTAACGACATTGCCGACCAATCAAATCTGCTCGCAGTAAATGCCGCCATCGAAGCGGCAAAGGCAGGCGAACAGGGACGCGGATTTGCGGTGGTAGCGCAGGAAATCCGTAGTTTGTCGGAACAATCGAAACAGGCAACCGCACAGGTTAAAACCATTCTAACTGAAATTCAAAAAGCGGTAAATCAAGCTGTTATGGCAACAGAACAGGGGTCGAAGGCGGTCGAGAATGGCAATAACCTTGCCATGCAAAGCGGAGAAATGATTGAAACCCTTGCCGATAACGTTACTGAAGCTGCTCAGTCGGTGATCCAGATTTCGTCGTCCATCCAACAGCAGCTGACCGGAATGGATCAGATTGTTCCTGCACTTGGAAATATCAAACAAGCCAGCGAACAAAATGCAGTTGGTGTAAAACAAACCCAGGTTGCTGCAAATAATCTGAATGTGCTGGGGCAAAATCTTAAAATAATTGTTGAGAAGTTTACAATTTAGGAGAAATAATGGATAAAAAACAAGAAGCGTTTCTTCTCGAGTTGCTGGCTGATTTTAAAATTGAAGCCGCTGAGCATCTCCAGGCCATTATCAATGGCTTGCTTGAACTGGAGAAGAATCCCGGTGAAACGCTGGTTGGTCAACTGGTGGAAACGACTTTCAGGGAGTTACACAGCCTGAAAGGTGCATCCAGGGCAGTAAACCAAATGGAAATCGAACGGCTGTGCCAATCCGTTGAAGGTGTTTTTCATCTTGCGAAGCAGGGTACTCTGAAGTTTTCGGCAGCCATGTTTGACACGCTTTACAAAGCAGCCGACACACTGGGAGTTATGTTGCAGGAGGTTGACCTGAAAGATAAAAGCATCGGGGCCAACGCGTTGATGCTTTTAATGAAACGACTTGATGCATTACAATATCATCAGGAGGTTCCGAAAAAAGCAGAGATTCAGGAACCTGTAACTCTCGCAACAGGCCCCAACAGAACTCCGGCACAGGTTCCGCAAAAAGCAGAGATTTTTGAACCTGTAACGGTTGCACCCGTGGTGCAGGAGCAAAAAAGCGCGACTGATACCGTCAGAATTACGACTGCAAAGCTGGGTGTTCTTTTGCGTGAAGCTGAAGAGTTTATCACGGTCAAAGAAACCCTGGGTTTTTATATCAAAGAGGTTCAGAAAAAGCATCATAAAGACCTCTTCCTGCTGGTGAAAGAGATGGAGCAATTTCACCGCTCCATGTCGCGCATGGTCGATGATCTTCTGCTCGATATTAAAACCACGCTGCTCTACCCTATTTCTTCAATCCTGGAGATTGTCCCGAAAATCGTACGCGACCTTGGCAAAACATACAACAAAGAGATCAATCTGACCATCAGGGGAGGTGAAATTGAGATTGACAGAAGGATTCTTGAAGAGATTAAAGACCCGTTGATTCATCTGGTTCGCAATTGTGTTGATCACGGTGTTG
>DYQT01000351.1 GCA_020719165.1 Draconibacterium orientale
TGTGCCTTGATGGATTTTGCAACGGTAACACCATCAGGGGAGCCTGCCCCGGCAATATACAACTCACCCGATGGACCAACCTCCATCGTGCCCCAATATGGGTTCCCGATTACCTCCACGCAGTCTTCAAAGTTAGCGCCAGCGTCAAGTGACCGGGTGAAACTTCCGGGCTGACAAGAACTGTATTCAACGTTCCATGCCGAATACAGATTTCCTTTACCCGGTCCATTTGTCCGGTCAATTGCCATCCATTGCTTGTCGCCCCCGTGGGCTTCAGTTCCCAAACTCCAGGTGGCGCCGCCATTTGAACTTTTAAATACTTTGCATAAGAATGCACCTGTGCTACTTGACAGGCTGTTATAATAAATGTTGCCTTCTGCGTCGCAATCCAGTACTGGGTCTGAACGAAAAACAAAAGGTTCGATCACCCCCGGGAAGGTCCAGCTTTGACCTCCATCGGAAGTGTAGCCATATCCCGCTTGTCTGAAATTGCTTTGGACATTGTCGAATTGCCGCCATCCGATCGCCATTTTATCCGGATTGGTCGGGTCGACTGCGATGGAAGGTTCGTTCGCTGCATCTCCATTTATATTGTTCCCATTCCCATCGACATTTACCTGGGAAGTGAAAAATCCAATACTTGTCGACTTATAACCTGGTGATTTTTTATGAATGTCTGGCTGAAGAGAAAGATGTTTTTGATCGGGTATCTCCCGATGATTCAATACCCTTTCAGCATTCGAAATGTGTACTTTCTGACTGAATGAGGTCAGCGGAAAAATCAGCAGGATGATCATAATATTTATTTTCATAGACCTCTTTTTTTAGTTTTTTACACATCGAACAGATATTGCATCATCGGGATGAAAAGTTCCAAATGTCAGTATGCCATTGGCGGTTTGCAACATCATTGCGGTTACTTCAATCATGGCAAGATTTCCCGTGGAAGTTGAAAACGCACAGCGATTTTCTTTCCATTGAAATTCATCCCAAAATGCCCACATTCCTGCAGGCAGGGAGGAAAACCCGGTTTCATCCGTTGCTCCTGTATTTGGTATAATCCAATGAGTGGTTCCGGTCTCCTTTAATTTTCCACCGGCAACATTTGATCCCCCTAAATAACCTGCAAGTTGCTGCCATTCTGCCTCACTCGGTAAATGCCAGCCATTCATACAAACACCCTGAACATTGCTTGGGTTGGTATTGCTGCTTTGAGCTGCATTCATGGCTGCCGGCCATGAGTACAATCTCCCGTAGATCAATGAATTGTCAGGATCATGGTCGTAATCATAATATGCAGCCGGGGTTCCGTCATGGTAGTGAACGCTTTTTAAATTTTCGGCCATCCAGGTTTGGGAGCCTATCTCAACAATGGCGTATTGGTTACTGTCATAATCGGTACAGGGAGAAAATGCAAATGTGATTGTTTTATTGCTTGTTGGGATATCCATTACCAGGGTGGCATATATGCCCGAATTGCCGGTAAATTTCAACAAGTCCCCTGAAGTGTATTGCATCTGGACAATTGCAGCACTATTTTTAATCTTTTTTGGAACCGACGGTATTGATGGTTGCCCGGAATGGTAAATCTGAATTGGCTTTCCCGAACATGACCGGCTGATGATTTTTCCGGAGAGCAGGTATCCTTCCGAACGTATCTGAACCGCATAGCTCCCGGTGTTGAGCCCGCAGATTCTGAATGATTGGCTGCCCGCTGACAAAAATGCCTGTTTGGTGGCCACCAGCCTTCCCGACATATCCGACAGTTCAATGGTAGCTTGTGCATTGGAGATTGCTTCAAATACAAGGATAGCTTCACCCCCGGATGGATTAGGATACACCAGCAGCGATTTTGCACTGCCGGCTGAACCGGGATCAGCCGTTGATAAAGCACCCAACAGTTGCAGTTGGTAGCCGCTTTCAACTACCATGCTGGTTCCCTGAGTCAGGTTTTCAACTATTACACTATCTGTGGTTGTCGATGCCCCGGAACCGGAAAAGCTGATCAGGTAGTTCTGGGCCTGCAATTTTACCAGGGCACAAATCAGCAGCAATAGCAATACACTATTTCTCATGTTCTTTCTTTTTATTCCGGGAATAAAAATAGGGAAGGGATCAATTCTAACAGTCAGCCATTGTACCAATGGAGGGTATGACCTTGCAAAATGCGAAGGAATGGGCACAGATGGTTGAGGGGCAACCCCGAAATCTCAAAATGAAAACAAAACCAAATGCAAAGAGGTCGGGATCTCCTGACTTCGACACTTTTTTAGCTACCGCTTTTCAATAGCCTCATAAACA
>DYQT01000352.1 GCA_020719165.1 Draconibacterium orientale
GGATGGGATTGGCAGTAGTGTTGCGAAGCGACGCGCTGACAAGACCATTGGTTTCATACGGGGGGATTTTATGATCATTCCAGCTAGATTTTCGGCTTTAAAAAATGGGCATTCAATTTCATTTACCCTCTTTTCCTTTTTTTCTGATTCCTGAGATTTCTGATCTTTTTTAGCTCCTGTGCATCAACCAGATCTTTCATCGAATCGTCAAGTCTTTTAGTATTCTCTTTCATTGAAATCAGATGATTGATATGCAGCACCGGAACTTTAACCACTTTCAAATCCATATATTGACAGTGATCACGGCACTCATTCCAGCTAAACTGTTTCTGAAAAAGTATTGGTCATCAAATCGATATAAAAAGCTTCATCGTCGGATATCAGGCGAATGGGTACTTGATTTTCAATGTCCCGTTTATCCCTGATATGTTCTATGCTATCGACTGGATATTGAAGATCCTCCACTAACGTTTTATATAACCTGTTGAGGTTTTCTTCACTTGGTTCCAACCATAAGTCCATATCACCAGTATATCGTTGATAACCGTGATAACCTACCGCAAGACCTCCTATCAGTATATACTTGACATTCTTCTCACCAAATACCTGAAGTACGTCCTGACAGAAGTTATTGGCTATGTCCATTTGATTTTTCGCTTCGAAAAAGTCACAGATTCCCTTCTGTTCATGAAAATGATACGCATTAACCTGTTCCAGTTCTCCATGTCGCTTTTAGCAAACAGGGCAAGCCTTTCCTCGGTCACCGGATCCACCTCCGGGTTCCAGGATATCCGTGAACCTTCTGTCCCTGTTTTATTATGTGCAATTTTTTTTGACATAATCGCTTTCTTTTCCATTCAAACTTAATAAAAAATGCTGAAAAGGATTCAACAGAACTATTGGCAATTAACCTTCAGGCCGTTTTGAACCCTGGATTTTCAGCCAATGTGTCCGGCAGCGGAGTATGAAACGGATGGGATTGGCAGTAGTGTTACGCAGCACGCGCTGACAAGACCATTGGTTTCACACGGGGGATTGTCAACAAAAAAAGGGAGGTTTAACTCCCCTGGTTTAATATGTAGTCGACTGCTTTTTGTGCTTTAGCTGCTGTTTCGACAATGAACTTCTTGTCATTCTTCAATGGCTTCAACCAGCCCTGGATGTAGGCCGCTGAATTATCCATCGATTGCTCATTCATGATGCCGGTGTAGTTGTTCAGAAAGGCTGCGCCAATCTCGGCCGTTAATTCTTCCTTGCTGTAAAATTCAGATCCAAATGCGCTGATTTGCTTTTGATCAAACCGGTTGAGCCTGGTAAAATGCCCAGTACAATGAACTGCTTCATGATACAAAACTGAAAAGTACATCTCCGGGCATTGGAATCGTCCGATCTCCGGCATATTGATGTAATCTTCCATCGGGTGGTAGAACGCTTCGTTGCGCTCATGGCGAATCTCCGGACGTAAGGGCATGTTCCTAATCACCTCATCGCAGAGTTCCAAGTTAAAATCACTCTGACCAACTTCCGGTTCCGGGATATCATATGTCACGTTCTGTACGTCATCGATATTGAAAACGCGGTAGTACTTCAGAAAGGCTACCCGATCTACCTGGTCGTGAGGAAGTTTCTGTGCTTCGGAGGCACTGATGTTCCGATGGGTTCCAGCTTCGCGATAAAGGATGTTCCAATAGGTGACGGGGATGGATTTTGAACCTTTTTTCACGCTGCCTCCCAGGTTGATGGCTTGTTGGAAGGTGAGGTAGAATGGCCTTTTGTGTAGCCCGTTCAGGATAAGCTGGTTGATGCCGCGATAGGGTTTCCGGGTGACGTAGTTCATTGCCGGACCATAATCATTCCAGGGCTTCTGCCAAGGGATAATGCCGTTTTCCAGTTTCTCAATAATGAGGTCTGTGACGATCTGATACACGTCGATTTGTTTTGATGAAGTTTTCATGAGGACGAAGGGTTTAGTGAGACATGAATTTGAATGTCCCCTCCGGAGCCTGGACTGAGTGGGCGGGAATAGCATGGGCTTTAAAGGCAAGGAGGAACTGAATAAATCAGCGTTGGAATCGCGTGTTGGCTTTATGCGGTAGTTCCTTGTCCTGTATCAGGTCAGGCTCCGAACTTTACATGAAATACTGTCGATAAAATATTGGTTGAGTTTTTTAGGCGAACGCTTTGGGTGAAAATGACTCTGGTCATGCGCCAGATTTTCAGCCAAAGGGTTCAAGATTTTTCCCGTGAAACGGATAGGATTTTGCAGCACAGCGAAAAATCGTATTGGTTTCGCGGG
>DYQT01000353.1 GCA_020719165.1 Draconibacterium orientale
CCGCGGTGTTGTAAACAAGAAGCCCTGCCGGTGGTGTAACAATGGAATTCATCTGCTCGGTGGTCATTCGCGGTGGTAAAAATCCCTTATCCGTTGATTGTACATCCAGCATGGCTGCTGAATTAGGCGGGTCGTTGTTGGTATTGATGCCCACCTGGGCGAAAAGATAAAAAGCCGGGACAGCTAAAAAAAATCCCAGCACGACTAAAAATTTGTAAAAATTTCTCATAGGATTGCGTTTTGAATTGGTAATGGTAAAATTAAACCGAAATTCCGTATCAATAACAAACCTACAAAAATATTTTACACAAGTTTCGGGGTTGTATTAATCATTTCAAACGCAGCCCCGAACGGGGCGGAATATATTCACGATGGGTGAGGCCCATCGGAGATTTAGTTTTCATCAAAATCTATTTCCCCCGGTTCAAACGTCTGTTGGAGAGTTTCTTCCATATCCCATGAGCAAGGTCGATTTCTTTCTGTGTCATGCCATAATGTTGTTTTAAAATAATTTCATTCGTTATTTTTAAAACCTCTTCAATGTCGGTCTTGTCTCGGATTAATGTATCAATCAGAGAAAGCAATGTTGCACTGTCATGATGATATGGCAGTAAAACTCTTTCTGTTTCATTTGGCATGAGTTCCAGAACACCTCCCCCGTGACTACGTCCACAAACTTCGGTAAATGCAAGTGAAAGTGAGTTATAATAGCTGGCAGTAAATGCTTTAATATCTGTTCCCGGTTTCAGGAACACACGGTGCATAGTATCTGTTGTATATGCCTTCGCTTCATTAATTATCAGGCGTGGATATAAATTGTTTCTTCTGATAAAAAGAGCATCTGAAATCTTCAGGGATGGCACAACAAACCAATCATCGCGTATACCCGTTTTGTAACCAGTATGAATACCTAAACTTTCACCTTTGGCAATATATTTTACGGCTCCGTTTTTCTGATTTAGTTTTTGTTTTTCCGGACAAACAAGCAGGTATAAGTAATGAGGCCTCAACATTACTAAAAAGCCCGGGCCTCGTGAGGTTTGAAGAGCCTATAATCAATTCCGACTTTTTGTCGCCTTTAAAAAGGTAAATTTTCGGATGAAAAACAGGGAATGGTGGTGGTGCAAAGAAAATAAATGCATTTATTTTCAAATAACACAGTGCCTCCAATGCTTCTCCCCCCCCGAAAATCCCTCTTGATCCTTTTTTTTTACATCAGGAATCCTCCGCGATCGCCTCCCTCCGGCCCCAGTTCAATGATGTGATCGGCCTGGGAAATGATCATGGGATCGTGTTCAATGATTAGCAGGGTGTTTCCCTGGTTGGCAAGCTGATGAAATAAAATCAGCAGGAATTCAATATCCCTGAAATGAAGCCCGGAGGAGGGTTCTTCAAACAGGTACAAGGTTGATCCTTTCCCGGGCTTCATCAATTCGGCAGCCAGGGCAAGGCGCTGCGATTCACCTCCCGACAGGCTGTCGAGCGGTTGCCCCAGCTGCAGATAACCCAATCCAACTTTTTCCAGAATATCAAGCTGTTGGGACAGCATTTTTTGTTCAGAAAAAAAGAGTCCGGCTTCAGCAACCGTCATTTCCAGGGTTTCGGCAATGTTCTGCCCGTGAAATGTGCAGGAGAGTATTTCAGGGTTGTATCGTTTTCCATGGCATTGCTCACATTCCATATGCACATCCGGGATAAAATCCATGAAAATCCTGATCCTGCCTGTGCCTTCACACAATCTGCACCTCCCCTCCTTATTCATATAGGAAAATGAGTTTTTCCCGAAACCCGCTTTTTTGGATTCAGGTTGCGCAGCATACAACCCGCGAATATGTTCAAAAATACCCGTAAATGTGGCCGGAGAGGCCAGGGAGGAGTTGAACCCGGTACGCTGATGAACACTCACCACACGCTGAAACCGATCAAACCCTTCAATGGAAGTACATCCAACAGGACTTTTGTTTTCCCAGGATGCAAGGATCACCTGAAACAGGAGCGTTGATTTACCGCTGCCCGAAACGCCTGTGATGGCGATGATGCCGGCTGAGGGTATCTCAAGGTTGAAACCCTGCAGGTTGTTGGCAAATGCATTGCAAATGACAAGTCCGGGTTTCAAATTGCGCTTTCGCATGGCGGCTGAAGCCGGATCAATCGGCGAACCGGAAAGATATACATCGGCAAACCGGCTGCCGAGGTAAGGTCCGGTAACTGAAGTCGGATTTTTGGCAATTTCCGCAGGCGTTCCCTGAGCCAGCACCCTCCCGCCATTTTTCCCGGCACCGGGGCCA
>DYQT01000108.1 GCA_020719165.1 Draconibacterium orientale
TGAGGAGATGGTATTGATAACCCAGTCGCTGAAAGAGTTACAGGCAATCATGAGCAGCTATGTGGGTATTGTGCGGTCAAACCTCAGGTTGCAGCGTGCATTCGACCGTTTGGAATTGCTTTACCGCGAATCGGAAGATTTGTATAGCAAATCCATCCTTACGCCAAAACTTTGCGAACTCCGCAACCTCATCAATATTGGTTACCTGATTATTAAGGATGCACGTAACCGGCATGAAAGCAGGGGATTGCATTATTCACTTGATTATCCAAGGACTAGCCCAAGATAATAAAAACATTTCTCGCAGATTTTCGCGGATTACAGCGCTGATTTTCGCTAAAAAAGGTATCAGTTCTTTGTTAAACTCAAGTATGAATCAACCCCAACAATCCGCATGAATCTGCGTGAATCTGCGTGAAAAATCCACGAAAATCTGCGTGAAATAATAATTTTAAAGATATGGCAATCATCAGATCAGTAAAAGGTATCAAACCGAAAATGGGCGAAAACTGCTTTCTGGCCGACAATGCCACCCTCACAGGCGATGTGGTAATGGGAGACGACTGCAGTGTGTGGTTCAATGCGGTCATCCGCGGCGATGTACACTCGATTCGCATCGGAAATAATGTCAATATACAGGATGGAGCGATTGTGCACTGTACTTACCAGAAAGCCCCTGTAAATATTGGCAACAACGTATCCATTGCGCACAATGCCATCATCCATGGATGTACCATTCATGATAATGTACTGATTGGCATGGGCGCCATTGTGATGGACGGCGCTGTAATCAACAGCAATTCAATTGTAGGTGCCGGAGCGGTGATTACCGAAGGCACCATTGTTGAATCAGGCTCCGTTTGGGCCGGATTGCCTGCCCGTAAAGTAAAAGACATCGACCAGTCGCTGTTAGAGGGGCAGGTCAACCGCATTTCGCGGAATTACAACATGTATGCCGGTTGGTACAATGAGGAGTGATCGTGATATGAATTCAAAAAACCTTATATTTGGCTGTTAATTCTCGCCGGGGGAGATCGATTTTACAATGGAATTCACAACCGGAACAGGGATTTTAAAGCGACTTACGAATGCGTCCAGAAATAACCGCTGCCAACGAATACCACACGCCGGAGAACACTCCGCATATGCTGATTGACAGGCTGACCTGCAATTCGCGATATATTTTCACCGCACTGTTTTTAAGAACTGTGTTCAAATCGCGCAGCCAGGCCCGCAAAGGGCTGTACGACACGAGCCACTGGGTTGATTCATCACATGACATTTTCACCGATGTGGAAAGATGCGGTGGCCGAATCCACATTACCGGGATGGACCATGTAAGAAACAGCAAGGGGCCGGTGTTGTTGCTCAGCAACCACATGAGCACCCTCGAAACTATGATTTTCCCGGGAATCATCCAACCCCTTAAAAACGTGACTTTTGTGGTTAAGGAAGAACTTGTGAACCACTGGGCTTTTAAAGATGTAATGCGGTCGCGCAATCCCATTGTGCTGAGCCGCGAAAATCCGCGCGAAGATTTCCGGATCGTGATGGAACAGGGACTGGCACGTTTGCAGCAAGAGATTTCGATCATCATCTTCCCGCAAAGTACCCGCCGGGTTGAGTTTCGTCCTGCCGAATTTAACTCCCTTGGATCAAAACTGGCTGTTAAGGCCGGTGTTCAGATACTTCCCGTGGCCATAAAGACTGATTTTTGGGGATTCGGAAAGCTGTCGAGTTACCTAGGACCAATCGACAGGCGAAAACCTGTTCATATCGCTTTTGGCGAACCCATGCAGGTGAATGGGTCGGGCAAAGAAGAACATCTGAGGGTCGTTGAATTTATAAAATCGCACCTTGAAATATGGAAAGAAAAACCATGAAACCCTGGCAACAAAATCCCGTCGTTTACGAAATCAACACCATGGTGTGGCTCAACGAGATGAGCCGGCAGATGCAGTTTCCCATCACCCTGGCCAATGTGCCGGCTGAAAAGTGGGATGAACTTGAAACTTTGAACATTGAAGCGGTTTGGCTCATGGGTGTTTGGGAACGAAGCCCGCGCGGAATTGCCATTTCAAACGCCAATGCCGGGAACCTTGCCGATTTCCGCAGGGCATTGCCCGATTTCAGTTTTGCCGACAATGTTGGCTCGCCCTATTGTGTAAAACGGTACGCGGTTGATGCGCAGTTAGGCGGAGATGAAGGTTTGGCGGTTGCCCGCAACGAACTGGCTCGTCGTGGCATGAAACTCATCCTTGATTTTGTTCCAAACCATCTGGCACATGACCATCGCTGGGTGGAGGAGTCGCCTGACTATTTTATCTCCGGAAATAAGGAAGACCTTCGGGATGATCCGGTTACCTTTGTGCAAATTGGCGGAAATATATTTGCCTGTGGAAAAGATCCCTACTACCCGGCATGGCAGGATGTTTTGCAGGTGAATGCATTTCATCCGGATTTGCGCGAATCGGTCATCGAGACAGTAATACGGATGGCCGGCCAGTGTGATGGTATCCGTTGCGACATGGCCATGCTGTTGATGAATGACATTTTTGAAAAAACCTGGGGTAAAAGGGCCGGTTCGAAACCACAATTTGATTATTGGGAAGAGCTGATCCCCGCCGTGAAACGGTCGAATCCGGGATTTATCTTTATTGCGGAGGCCTATTGGGATATGGAATGGGCGCTTCAGCAGCAGGGATTTGATTATTGTTACGACAAACGGCTGTATGACAGACTGGAACATGCCACCGCGCAGGATATCCGCCTCCATCTTCAGGCCGACCGCAACTACCAGTCAAAAATGATCCGGTTTATTGAAAACCATGATGAACCGAGGCATGTCGTCGCTTTTCAGCCCGGAAAAAACAGGGCAGCAACCGTGATCTCCTCGACACTTCCGGGCGCTAAACTTTATCATGAAGGGCAATTTGATGGCCGAAAAGTAAAATTGCCGGTGTTTCTGTGCCGGCGTCCGGATGAGCCTGTTGATTTTGAATTGAGGGCTTTTTGCCAGCGGTTACTGCTTGCTATTAAACATCCGGTGTTTCACGATGGCTTCTGGACACTCTCTGAATGTACAGGCTGGCCCGACAATACCAGTTTTACAAACCTGCTCGCATGGTGCTGGTGTGATGGCGATGACCGTTTTTTGATTGTGGTGAACTATGCTCCCACCGCCTCCCAGGGCCGCATCAGGTTTCCGGGAAATGATTTGCGCGCACGAAACTGGCGTTTGAATGATGCTTTGAGCGAAGTCACATTTGAACGCAATGGTGACGAAATGCACGATGCGGGGCTTTATGTGGCCCTTGCCCCGTGGGCATGCCATTTCCTGCGATTTTACCTGATGTAAAGTTCAGACTTCTATTCCGCTGTTTCCTTGGTTTTAACAATTTTGTAATGTTTGCTTTCGTTGGCGATGGTCCAGGCGGTTAAAAAAGCCAATCGTGCTACCCGTGCAGCTTTATTGGCATCAACCTTTTCGGGACTGTCTGTTACCTGGTGATAGTCGGCATGCAAGCCCGCGAAAAAGAAGATGACCGGCACACCATTTTTGAAAAAGCTGATATGATCACTGCCTCCATCCATCTGATTATTCTTACTCTCGGCCAGTTTAAAACCTATTGCTTTGTTTTGATTTCGTATCAGCTTCGCGAGGCCGGGACACTGCTTTGCTCCAAGGATCCCGATTGAATCGGGATGGTTGCGGCCAATCATGTCAAGATTCAGCATGGCTACAGTCTTTTTCAACGGCCACAGCGGTGTTCTCACATACCTTGCACTTCCAAGCAACCCCCTCTCCTCTCCGGCGAAGGCGATAAAAATCACACTGCGCGCGGGGCTCTCCACCATCGAGGCAAATGTTTTTGCAATGGCGATCACGCCCGAAGTTCCCGAAGCATTGTCGTCGGCGCCATTGAATATATAATCGGAATCAGATTTTTGCTCCTTCAGCATTCCGATATGGTCATAATGTCCGCCAATGATCACTACTTCGTTTTTTAAAACAGGATCAGAGCCCTCAATCCACCCTATCACATTTCGTCCTCCCAACGGTATCTTGCTGAATGACACATTGAGGGCCATTGTTCTCCCCTGAATTGCATATGAACCCGGCTGCATGGTCTTTTCAATTCGCTGCTGAATGCGTTTCAGGGAATCGGCATTGCCAAATAATTCATCAACAACCAATTCGCCTATCTGAACCATGGGAATCACCTCTTCGGGTTTTTCGCAATAATCCATTGGCAGCTGGTCTTTTGGCAGGTTTTTCGACAACGAGGGCCATTGAAATCCCTTGGGAACCAGGGAGGTATATTGAAGCGGTCCGGAGATGATCAAAAGGGCAGCTGCGCCATGTGCCTGGGCTGTCAGCTGTTTTTCCTTCAAACCGGAATAACGGGTTAAATCAGCGCCTTCGAATAGCTGCAATCCTTCCCGGGTTTGTCCCGGCTCCTGACGTAAAACTGCGACAATCTTACCCTTTACATCCAGATCCTGATAATCGTCATAATGATATTCGGGGGCAGTAATGCCATATCCGGCAAAAATGATCTCACCTTCTGCCGGCCTGCTTCCTGAAATGTCGTAGGGAACAAAATCGTCTGAAAGTTGAAAATTGCTGGTCTTGTTTCTGCGAATGACAGTTAAAAAGTTATCCTTTCCCAGGTCGAGATAACAATAGTCAAGATTCTGAAACCAGGAGTTGTTCAGTTTTTGCAGTCCGAACGATTGAAACTGGCTGGCAATATAATCGGCTGCCGCATCAAGTTCGGCGCTTGGTGTGTCGCGTCCCTTCATTGAATCGGATGACAGGTAGCCGATCGTTTGTTTCATCAGCATGGGAGTGATGATTGCCTTGGCATGATCGGCGGGGGTTCGCTGAGCCTGAACGGTGACAGACAACAAGATTGCAAAAAGGAAGGTAATAAAAATCAACCGGGTGCCCGGAGCATTGTTTTCAAACATGGTTTCGTTTTTAGGCTTCATTAACCCTCGGAAAAAGTGCGGGATTTAACGCAATAAGAAGATAAAACCCATTGTTCATGGATGGATTCAGAGGGGAAGTCTCATTACAGGAAGCTCCCTCTGCTTTTTCCACATTCCCCTGGTAAAGTCGGGAAATTTCAGGGTTTTTCCACCTTTGGCAATAGATTGCTCACTCAACATCCTCACAGCGCTCATTGCAACCGCATCGTAAACATCCATATCGGGTTCAACGCCTTTAAGCAATGCATTCACCAAACGATAATCTTCAATGTAATCCATCCCGCCGTGTCCGGCACCTTTGCTGGCTGTTTCCAACTCTTCCCAAACAGGATGCTGATATTTTTTCAGATACTCGTTCAGGGGTTCCCACTGATCGTTTGTTTTACTCAATCCTTCGATGTAAATTTTAGGTTCGGGGTATTTCCGTACGATCCCTTTTGTTCCCTGTACCAGGATGTTGCGGCTGTAAGGCCGCGGAAGGCTCGTATCATGTGTTACCACTATGGTTTCCCCGTTCATCGTGCGTATAAGGGTCGTGACCACATCACTCAGCACAAACTTTTCCTTTGCCTGGCTACTATCGGCACCAAATTCCTGAACGGCATATTCATGAAGTCCCCTGGTTTTAGAGCCAAATGAGACCATGGAATCAAAATAATTTCCGCGGTTGATATCCATGCACTGCATCACCGGACCCAGACCATGCGTTGGATAGAGGTCGCCGTTATGATGCATGGAAAAATCGCGGCGCCAAACGCCCTCTCCGTTCATATCGTGTTTCACCGCCCGTAAATCATGCAGGTAGCCACATTCGGCGTGAACAAGCTCCCCGAACAGCCCTTTCTTCACCATGTTGAGAATCATCATCTCTACCTTGTCGTAGTTGCAGTTTTCCATCATGATGCAATACCTGCCGGTTTTTTCGGAGGTTTCAACAAGTTCCCAGCATTCATCGAGGGTAATTGCTGCAGGTACTTCAGCCGCCACATGCTTCCCGCAATTCATGGCAAAAAGAGAGATCGGGACGTGCCATTGCCATGGCGTGGCGGTGTAGATGAGATCGATGTCGCTTCGTTCGCAAAGTCGCTGCCAGTCATATTCATTTTTTGAATATCCATCAGGCCGCTTAAACCCTGCTTTTTCAACCATGTCCTGGGCAAATTTTACTTTGCTTTCGATGATGTCACAAAGTGCAACAATTTCAGCGCCTTCTACTTTCAGCAGGTTTTCAACATGCGAAGTTCCCTGGAGGCCCACTCCCACATAGCCGATGCGAACTTTTTGCATCGGGCTGCCAATGGGTGCGGGGTGATATGGACTGGTGATCCGTTCGGGGCTGACAGCAGCCAGCAGATTTTCACTCACTGCCATCCCAACACCTGTAGCAGCAACTGTTTTGATGAAATCCCTTCGGTTAAATTGTTTCTTCATGCGTGGTGAATTTGCTAATTTTGGTCAAAGTTAATGAAATTTCATCCAGACACCTCAACCTCCGCCCCCTTCTCCCTCAGGTTTTTGAACGATTCAGATCCCGCTCTATCTGCACAGTCAATGGGTGTTGCTTATTCTGCAACCATTTTTCACGCAGATTTCCTTTATATTAACCTGAATAATTCATCTCGCAAAGACGCTGAGACGCAAAGTTTTGAAATGAAATACTTTAGTGGCATGAAACATTTTATAAAAGAAATTTTGCTTTTCAATACTTTTCATTCAACTACAGTGTCTTTGCGGCTTTGCGGCTTTGCGAGGAGTTTTTATGAATGGGTGCATTATTTCGTCCCGTACGGGACGAGATGGCTTTTCAAACATTCGACTTCTACCCATATCTTGTGCCTGCGGCGCAGGTTAAGTCAGGAGATACAACTGAATTCAGAAATTTAAACCGGATCTAATATTCAAAAAACACTTGTGGTTGCCTGAAAAGATGTTTTATGGCTAATAGGGCTTCTATAATCATTTAGGATTCCCAATTAGATAACGGGTGAACCGCTGTTAAACGTTATTCCGCAATGGTGCCTGAAATACCAGTTGTTGAATTCGCCCTGGGAAATCCCTCTCATGGGGAATATCCAAGATGTAAGAAAGAAAAGCAAACCAAAAAGTTGCCGGGACCGCCTGGTGTAGGTTTTCTTCAGGGTTTTGGCAGAACAGAATCAATAATCGTGTTATAAACGACCTCCATGTCCATTTTTTTAGTCACCAATATGCGCAAACTTTTAGCTGTTTCAAGGGCTTCTCTGACTTTCTCGTCAGCACAGCTGTTCCCAGATCATGGTCGGCCTTATTGATCCAGAGAATCACATCTGTATTATAGTTTTTCATACAGGGTTTTCCCGTTGGTTAAAGCCTGGTAAACAAAACTGTATTTTTTTTTCTCCGATTCTTTGATTTCCTGATTTGTGTAGATAAGTATATCCATGGGAACCATCGTCCCTGATAAAATTTTCCGAACCTCAATGCCACGCTCCGGACGTGTCTTTTCAGTATCCTTTATGATGAGAAGATCAACGTCGCTGTTTTCATCAGGAACGCCATTGGCGTAGGATCCAAAAAGGATTATTTTATCAGGATTGTAAATAGTTGCAATCCTGCCCACCAGTTCATCTATTTTGCTCTTTGGGATCATCATTGCCCTAAAATTTTATGCAAGATACAAAAATTCTCGACCTAATCCATCAAGCATCTCACCGCAAACGCATTCCCCCTCGCAGCCTCATACCTTGATACACTATTCTATTACCACCTTCACCGCATACCACTTCTTCCCATTCCCCAAGCTCACCTGGTACAATCCCATTGCATAGGCCTCAACGTTCATGGTGATTTTACCCCCTGCAGGTATTACAGGTTCGTTGTGAATCAATTCCCCACGGGAATTGTATAAACACAGGGTTAATTGCTTTTCATTGAGGAGTTCGGGTGGGATGGTTACGACGAATTCATTGGTTGCCGGGTTGGGGAATAGGATCAGTTTATCTGTCTGCCGGTTGTCAGCTTGCTCGGGGATGGCAACTGGAAAAGGTGACCTGGAGGAGAGGATTCCGCCATGTTCGCCGCCAACCCATCCGGTTTCGGATGAGGGAAAACTCAAAGAGATCAGATTTTGACCGGTATTGAGAGGCTCCTGATTCCAGACATTATTTTGAAGCGTATAAATGGCGTTTCCACTCACCGCCCAGGCATGATAGGGATCGGGATGCTGAACCGTGCGCAGACTACCGGCAGCGCCAGGTCCCGCTGACCATGTCTGCCCGTTGAAATGATAGGATATGCCGGTATAATCCCAGGTGTTACCCACCGCCCAGCCTGAGTTTTGGGTTGAAAATGAAAGACTGGTCAGTACCTGGTTGGACGGGGCGGTGAATTCGTCGGTCCAGAAACCGTTGTTGTAGCGGACTATTCTGGTGAGGAGACTGGATGTTTTCCTTCCGATCGCCCATCCATTTGTTGCATCGGGAAAACTGATGGAAGTGACATCCGACAATCCCGTAATAGCATAAGAGGTGAGGGTGTTGCCGGTGAGGTTGTATGCCATGCCCCCGAGGGAGGATTGACCCGCCAGCCATGCTTCCCCGCCGGGTAGGGCACAAACCGCGTTGATCTGTCCGCTGAGGGTATTGGTAACTAGCTGCCATCCATTGCCGGAATAGCGATAAATGGCTGTCTTCTGCGCCGCGGCCGACCAGCCGCTGGCGATGCCATGGGTGTTGTCGGCGAAATGGATATGCTGAAAGGCTATTCCATTGCAGGCAGTGTCGGCAGACCAGATCCCGTTTTCATATTTGAGGATGTTTTTGCCGTTTCCTACGGCCCATCCATGGCTGGTATCGGGAAATGATATCTCGATGCTGCCTTCTGCCAGGGTATTCGAATAATCCCAGCCGGCAGTATCGTGGCGCAGGATATGGCCATATTGCGTCACTACATACAATTCGCTGGCGCTCAATGCAGCCAGGGAAGTTGGCACTCCAAGGCTCGGATACGATCCGCGCCATCGGTTGCCGACAAACTCATACACGGTGGTATCGGTATTGTACCAGTTTGTCTGGCCTCCGCAACTCCAGCCGTGCGAAGGGTTGTCAAAATACAACGCTTCGGATGTCAACGGCGGGTGGGTAGCCGACCAATTCCATCCCGACCCGTTGTATTCCATGATATAATTGCTGCCATCGCTGTAATACCCACCGATCCAGCCATGCTGTGCATCGGTGAAGTACAGGGAGCTAACGGAAATGATATCGTTTGAAACCAGCGGAAACCAGTGCCACCCGGTGGTATCATACTGATAAAATTTATCGAAACCCCCGCACCAGCCATGGTTTTCATCTGTAAAAAACACCTCCGTCAACCCACCGTAGCCGATGGTGTCGAGGGTGGTCCACTGGTTGCCATCATAATGCATCCGCACATCACCCACGGCCCAGCCATTGTTTACGCCGGTAAAGCAGACATCTCTTAAATTTTTGGTGCTTCCCGAATAGTCCTGTGTCCAGGTTTCGTTGGCAAATTTCAGGATCACGCCATTGTTGCCTACCGCCCAGCCATGGTATTCGTCGGTAAACCAAATAGCGTTCAGGTTCTGGTAGGTGAGGTGTTCATAGCCGGTCCATTTTACCCCATCGTAATGCAACAATTTGCCTGCATTACCCACCGCCCAGCCATTGTTAGCCGATGTGAACCAAACATCATTCAGGTGATTACCATCGGGCGTGGGGTTGTACCAATACCAGGTATGCTGGGCCGGGAGGGTTAAACTCAAAAGAATAAATACGGTTAACATTGTCAGGGTTTTCATAATATGTTGGTTTTAATGTACTTGATTTATTATTGCCTGATCTTTGATAATTTTCCTGTTAGTGCCGAATGTTCCCGAATAGGCCATTTGTGGGTAGACATCAAACAGCATTGTAGGGACACATGGCGTGTTGTCCCTGCAATGCCCACATCACGCCTGATCCCATCCACAATTTTTAATCGTTTTAACCCTCGTTGGCAATTTCACATAATTCAATTTTCTGTATATATTTTCTACCAAGTTTGTAAACGGTCAGGTATGATCCGTTGATAAACAGCCTGCCGAAAAACGCTATTCTATTACCACCTTCCCCGCATACCACTTCTTCCCATTTCCCAGGCTCACCTGGTACAATCCACTTGCATAGCCCCCGGCGTTCATGGTGATCTTACCCCCTCCGGTTATTACCGGTTCGTTGTGAATCAATTCTCCTCGGGAATTGTATAAACGAAGGGTTAGTTGCTTTTCATTCAGGAGTTCGGTTGGGATGGTTACGACGAATTCATTGGTTGCCGGGTTGGGGAATAGGATCAGATTATCCGTTTGCCGGTTGTCAGCTTGCTCGGGGATGGCGACCGGGAAATCACACCAATTAGCGTGGCCAAGGCCGCCAACATAATGGTAATAGACACGATTCCCATTTTCACAATAGGTGACAAATGCAGTTCCATCGCTATAAGGACGTATGATAAAAGTATCAATGGGTAGAAGACCTGTAAAATAACCAATTCCATAGATAAAATAAGGGACATCCCAATGATTTAAAGTATATTTCATTCTATAACTTCCATCGCCCATTTGTATCGTCATGGTATCGGTAATTATATATTTTGCACTGGCATTAAGTAAACCCTTGGGTACAGTATCACCAATAGACAATGAATAATCGTAAAGCAAGATTTCATTCAGACTGTCTTTCCTGATGTAATAAACTTTTTCGCCATCTGATCGAAGACAACCATTGTACGCCTTATTTATTATTGTGATGCCAGGATAACTGCCATTATATTCAACCAGAGAATAATAATATTTATGAAATAATTTTGAATTAATAATTGTATCGCCATTGAAAATGAAAGTGTAAACATCTTCTTGCAGATAAGAAGTTTGGATGATCCATCCTGTATAGCGCCAGCCAGAACCAGATATTTGCAGTGGAGTGGGTTGCTGTGCTTTTACATTGACCATCGTAATGATCAAAGCCATTGTGAAAATTGTTTTCATTGTTTTACCGTGTTTTTTGATATGCACTGAAACTAAATGGCTACATATTGATAGAATTATCTACTATATAACTCTTTTTAACTCACAGATAATCAACCATATTCTAAGCTGTT
>DYQT01000354.1 GCA_020719165.1 Draconibacterium orientale
GCCGCCGACATTCCCGGTTATTTGACGCAGGCGGATATTTTGCAAAAGATCGGCAGTTTCATTACGGTGCGTGGGGATACGTTTGTGGTGCGTGCGTATGGGGACACGGTGAACCCGATAACGGGGGAGGTATTGTCCGGTGCGTATTGCGAAGCGGTGGTGCAACGGACAACGGAACCGATTGAATTGACGAATCCAAGCGTTCCTACGGATATTGTTCGAACGGGCGGTATATTCGGGCGGAGGTTTAAGATAATTTCATTACGGTGGTTGAAGCCCGATGAGATTTAGGGAATGCAAAATGGTGAGTGGTGAGTGATGAATGGTCGAACAAAGAATAATGAGTGATTGGCGATTTTGGTAGTAAAAAATAGATGTTAAAGATTTGTCCAGATGGTAAGATTTTTGGATTGTGGGCTTTCAGCCCACAGGGATGTTTTGCGTTGGAGTCCCAGCCCGTTGGGCTGGGTTATGGAATGATGCACCGTTGGTGCATGGCGTTCTATATCATTAGGCGGGCGTTGACCACATGCGGAATGTTGCACCGTTGGTGCAGGGCGATGGGTGTAGGAACGCTATCGGCGGTTCACCGTTGGTGGATGGTGTTGGGCGTGATTGGGTGTGGGTGGATGGGTATCTTTTCTGCCCCGAAGGGGCAACATCCCATAGCCCAGCCCAACGGGCTGGGTAAATCCCAACGCAACCCGTCCCCTGAAGGGGGACAATCCATGATAATGCAATCCGCCGTAAAACAATTTGCGATGGAACGTTTGGACATTTTATTTGGATTGTGGACTTTCAGTACACGGTTTGCCCTACCACGTCCTCAGCCCAACGGGCTGGGTAAATCCGAACGCCTCCCGTCCCCTGAAGGGGGACAATTCGCGTCGGAATGTTTTGATACATTCCACAACCTTAACGCCCCCGCCATAATCTTCCTAACCTCTTAAACCATTTACAATTTTATCTCTCGATGCCGCAATCATTATCCAATCTTTATGTTCACCTGATCTTTTCGACGAAAAATCGTGAACCGCTTTTGGTTGGAGACATTGCAAACGAAATTCATCCCTACCTTGTTGGCATTTGTGAAAACATAGGATGTCCGTCTATTCAAACGGGCGGCGTTGCCGATCATGTTCATTGTTTGTTTCGTTTGTCACGCACAATGACCATTGCCGAAATCGTTGAAAAGCTAAAAGTCAATTCATCGAAATGGATAAAAACAAAAGATACTCGTTATCATTCATTTCATTGGCAATCGGGCTACGGTGCATTTTCGGTAAGCCATTCCAACGTGGATAAGGTGGTCAAATATATTGCAGAGCAAGAGACGCATCATAGTAAAAAAACATTTCAAGATGAGTATCGTGAATTTTTAGAACTCCACAAAGTCGAATACGATGAACGTTATGTTTGGGATTAAAATATTTATTATGTTTTTTTTGAGATGGGCATTTGGATTGTGGGCTTTCAGCCCATGTGTTGCCCGCCCGTCAACCCAGCCCAACGGGCTGGGTAAACGGTTCCTCCACACACCGTCCCCTGAAGGGGGACAATCCGCAAAGGGTGGTTTTTATGATTTGTCGGGATTGTGGGCTTTCAGCCCACGGGGATGTTTTGCGTTGGAGACCCAGCCCGTTGGGCTGGGCTATGGGATGATGCACCGTTGGTGCAAGGGGATCGTGATTGGACGTTGGTGCATGGGGATGGGCGTGATTGGACGTTGGTGCAAGGGGATGGGCGTGATTATTCGCATTTGCATTATCTTTATATTTATCGGTAATTTTATTTCGTATGCACAATCAAAAGATGCACCTCAAACGAGTCAATCGAGTCTCTATATTTTTTACTTAGCCCAGCCCTACACTGCCGATGAATTAAAAAAACTCGAAAGAGATGAGGCTGTTGACCCCTCGCTCTTTATTGAAAATGGAGACACTCCAATAGCCGTTTCCATTTCGAGGAATGAAGTCGTCGGTCCGATTATTTTTCCGATGAAAAAGAAAATATCCTTTTACAATCAGGATGAAAAAGAAAAAAATAAAGTTGCTCTTTTAGAACTAGAATTAGTTGAAACAAGCCGTTTCTTTCTTGCTGTGATTAGTAAAGATGCTACTGGCATGAAGTTTCAAAGTAAACTTTATGCGTTGCCAGAGGATCAGAGCCCTGAAGGTTCATTTACTTTATTAAATTTATTTAACTTTCAGATTGCTTCGGTGATTCAAGACAAAAAAGTTGTCGTATCTCCTAACGATAATCAGACCGTTC
>DYQT01000109.1 GCA_020719165.1 Draconibacterium orientale
TGGCCGGTTGCCGCGCCACCGCATTGTATTGCCTCACAATCGAAATAAGGTTCCCGGCATAAAACATCGCTTCGGGAATTTCCCTTACAACCTCCTGACTTCGACACTGGGACACCCCATTTTTCGCCTGGGACACCCAAACCGGTGTTTCAAAATACGCAAATTGTTGTTTATGAGGCTATTGAAAAGCGGTAGCTAAAAAAGTGTCGAAGTCAGGAGATCGAACACAATCATCTGCTGATTTACATAATCGATACACCGTGTGAAATCGAACACTGTTACACCTGTGGATTCTGTATAGTTATTAACAACATTCAGCGGGATGACACTTTCCTGATTCACCGATACAGCAGATTTCCAAATGTTGTAAAGGGTTTGCAGCGAATCAATCGGGTCAACCGGGAAAATACCTGTTAGGGTCTGGGGGTAGGCCATCCACCTCCCTGGAGAGCCGCCATCAGGCGGTCGCCAAGTGTGCCGGTGGTATTTAAAAATCTGCTCTGTATGGAATCAAGTATCTTCTGTCCAAGAAGAATGATGCCCTGGATGGAATAATTCAGATGGGCTGTGTCATTTTTGTAATTCATGCAGTTGACACCTGTAAAGGCTGCGCTCCTGGGATGGCCCCCGTTGAAGTCGGTAATGCCGTACTGCCTGGTGGTTGAATTTCCGAAAGCATCTTGGGCTACAAGAGAATCAATTATCTGTTGTGGTGCAAGTCCAAGCATCATCCAGTCGTGGGCATTCTGCTGATTTGTCAGCATCCATGCGGCTTGCGTATGGATGACCCCGATTCCGGGAATTACATCGCCCAGAATTGCAGCACCGTGTGGGTAAGTTGAAGATGATCCCACACCGGAAGCTCCTACACTTCCGATTTCACCTGTGATTGAATCAATGGCCACAATCGAAAACCTATCCTGGGCATTGGTGGGCCAGGTCGTTGACATCCGCCCTGCCACTGCCGGAATGTACACCGTTGTGATCCGTAGCAACAGCAGCCGGATTGTGAAGAAGATGATTGTCAATAAATAGCGAAATAGCGAAATAGCGAAATGGCGAAATGGCAGAATAACCTTCACGGGTTGTTTTGCCATTTTTTTTTATTGTTTCGGATTTGTTGTTGGCTCTCTTATAATAATTATTCCGGAGAAAGTGGTAAGTTTAACGAATCGACTGCGTTGCCAACAGTATGAATCTTGATGAAGTTCGTCCCTCCGGCTTCATGCGCAGGAATTCCTCCCAGTACCAGTATTTTATCTCCGGAATAGACCAGGTTGCGTTTCAATAGATTATTTTCTGCCATGGAAACCATCTCTTCAAAGGTATTGGGATGGTCATCGATGAATATGGGTCTGATGCCCCAGAGCAGGTTGAGTGCATGATACACCTGAAGGTGCGTGGTAAGTGCAAAGATCGGAGAATCGGGTCGTTCGGCAGCAACGAAACGCGCACTGCGTCCGCTGGTGGTTAAAACAACGATGCATTTCGGATGGACAACATCTTCAACCTGGTTGGCGGCACGGCTCAATGCAATAATATCTGAATCTCCAATGGGAGGGTAGGTTTTAAACTCAATTTGGGCTTCGACATCCAAAGCGATTTTTACCATCATTTCAACGGCTTTTACTGGAAAATCACCCATGGCGGTTTCTCCTGAAAGCATGATGGCATCGGTGCCGTCGATGATGGCATTGGCAACGTCGCTGGCCTCGGCACGCGTTGGCCGGGGCTCATGAATCATGCTTTCGAGCATTTGGGTGGCTGTGATTACTGTTTTCCCTCTGCGGTTACACAATTCGATGATCTGTTTCTGTAGCATGGGCACTTTGTCGGGGCTCATTTCCACACCAAGATCTCCGCGGGCAACCATAATCCCTTGCACTGCATCAATGATATCGTCGAGGTGATCGATGGCCTGGGGCTTTTCGATCTTAGCAATGATTGGCTTTATAAAACCTTTTTCCGTGATCAGATTTCTGAGAACCATGATATCTTCCGCCGATCTGACAAAACTGAGCGAAACCCAGTCAATATCCTGAGAAAGGCCGAATTCGAGATCGCGAATATCTTTTTCGGTGAGGGAGGGGAGCCGGAGGTTGAGATTTGGGAAATTTACTCCTTTATGATCGGTGAGACAACCACCTTCAACTACACGGCATAAAACATCACTTCCTTTAATTTCTGTGACTTCAAGCTCAAATAACCCGTCGGCAAGCAATACTTGCATACCTGGCTTTGCCTCTTCTGCAACAAACGGATAATCGATTGGGATTGTCGCCGTTGCTGATTTATACTCAGCCTGAGGCAATAAGGTGATGACCTCACCGGGGCTGAGGATAATTTTGCCTCCAGGAAGTAGCCCTACCCTTATTTTTGGCCCCTGAAGGTCTTGCATGATGGTAACGGGCTTGTTTAACTCCTCAGATATTATGCGAAGCGATTTTATCACGTTGGCATGATCGTCATATTTGCCATGAGAGAAATTAAGCCGGGCAACATCCATGCCTGCAAGAATCAACTGACGGATCATATCTTGTGAACTGCTTGCCGGGCCAATGGTGGCTACGATTTTTGTACGTCGGAAAGGGGTTTTCATGGGTTAGGGTTATAGCCTCATGCTGAAGCGTGAGGGTGGATTATAATGTGATGGTGTCTCCATATTGAGGGAGGTATGGTGGCAGACCATATCGGTGCCGGATTATGTCGGCCAGGGTAATCCTGGCTTTTTCTTCACCATGTGTTAAAACAACTCTTGGACGGTCGGGGGCGAGCACATTAAACCATTGAAGCAAATCAGACTGGCCGGCATGCGCGCTGAAACCGCCAAGTTTATGAATCTGAGCTCTGACTGCGATGCGTTCACCAAAAATGCTGACCGATTGGTGGCCATCAACCAGTTTTCTTCCGAGCGTACCCGCTGCCTGGTAGCCCACAATCAATACGGATGTTTCGGATTTGTACAAGTTGTGCCTGATGTGATGTTTAATTCTGCCGGCATTGCACATTCCTGAACCGGCAATGATCATGCAGGGTCCCTGCACATCGTTGAGGTGTTTCGATTCCTCCGCTGTCTGAGTCGGGCGGATATAACCTTTATCCAGTTCCGGTTGTCCACTCGTCATGAACTCACGCATCTCCTCGTCAAATAGTTCCGGATGGCTCATGTATATCCGCGATGCCTCAATGGCCATCGGGCTATCGATGTAGATCGGGAACCTGGGCAGCCCACCTTGTCTGAAAGCCTGCTCAATATAGTAAATGATATCCTGGGTACGTCCGATAGCAAAAGATGGAACAAGAATTTTTCCTTTTGAATGCAGGGCGTTTTTGATTATCGCGATTGCCTCTTCGATGGTTTCCTGCAAGGGTTTGTGATCGCGGTCGCCATAGGTAGATTCCATAATTACCATGTCGGCCTCTCTGAAGGGTTCCGGATCACGCACGATGGGCATGCCGGAAGCTCCGAGATCACCGGAAAATATCACCGATTTTTTTTGCATGTGATCTTCTACCGTCAGTTTCAGACTTCCCGAACCAAGGATGTGCCCTGCTTCATCCACGATGATTTCCATTCCGCTGGCAACAGGAAACGGATCATGGTAGGGGAGAGGTTTCATTTGCATGATGGCCCCCTCCACATCTGCCTCCTCAAAAGTGGGTTTAATTTTGGATTTCCCATTTCGTACCAGCATCCGGTTTAGCTTTTCAAGATCACTGGTTTGAACTTTTAACGAATCACGCAGAACAAGTGCGGCCAGATCAAGTGTTGCCGGGGTACCGTATATCGGACCGCGATAGCCTTGCTTCACTGCGTGGGGTAATCGTCCGCAATGGTCAAGGTGAGCGTGAGTAAGCACAATGGCATTAAGGGTGCTGTAGTTGACAGGAGGGGCTGTTTTGTTTCTTGATTCATCACGTTTGTCCCCTTGAAACATGCCGCAATCAATCATGATGCGTGCTTCAGAAGTCTCACAGTAATAGGCAGTTCCGGTAACTCCGCCGGCTGCTCCATAAAAGGTGATTTTCATTTATCAGGAAATAAGGAGAATGCTCGTTTGTGAGGTAAAGATAGCATTATTTTACATCTCAGAAAAATCGTCATCCATGCAGAGCGCTTTCTTCACCAATTATGGTTGACTAACAACGGCTCTGACAATTTCAAATGATTCATCAGTCGCACCGCTAATCGCTGTAACGACTGTTTGTGGCAGTCCGGCAGAAATTGCGGTCATGTTGAGTAAAGCGATATAGGTTTTATCGTCGTCTTTCTCGTAAACCGAAATGCGGCAAGGCATGAGCACCGATACGATCCGCTCATCATTTTTCTCCAGCATCACCCCAGAATAGGCTGGTTTGCAAATTTCAACAACCTGCACGGGGCGAACCTCTTTGCCTGATTTGGCAAGTGATTGCTGAAGGTTATGCACAGCAGGATTCTGCCATCCTTTTATGGTTGCTACTTCTATTAGTTTCTCAACAGTGATGGCTACGTTAAAAGGGCTTACCTGCTCAACGATCAAATGGTTTGTATTCATGGCATGAATCATTATCTGGTTAATTTATCTCTTTTGCAATGGCAATGGCGGCAATTGTTCCGTCGGCAACTGCCGTGGTTATCTGCCGGTATTTTTTACTGATCACGTCACCTACAGCATAAATGCCGGGCATGCTCGTAAGCATATCCTCATCCGTTTTAATGTAACCCCAGTTATCGAGTTCCAGTTTATCGCGGAAAAGGTCGATGTTTGGTTTCATGCCAATAAAAACGAAAACCCCGTCGCTCACAAGTTTAGTGATGTTTTTATTCTTTAAATTTTCCACCTCTGTGATTATCTTTTCCCCGTCACGAACAAAAGACCTGGGTTCGTGAGAGTAAAGTATGCTGACCTTTGGATTGGCAAACAATTTATCCTGTGCCTGTTTGTTGGCAGTCAACGCGTCAAATTGATGAACCATGGTAATTTTGCTGGCAAACCTGCTGATAAAATCGGCTTCTTCCACGGCTGAGTTTCCGCCACCAATCACCACCACCTCCTTGTCTCCATAATATTTTGCATCGCAGGTGGCACAATAGGAAATTCCCTTCCCCTTCATCTCCTTCTCTCCGGGGACCCCCATCAGGTTAGGGGAGGTTCCTGTAGCGATGATGATTTTTTTTGCTCTGATTGTTTCAAACTCATCTACTACCACCTCCTTCTTTTCCAGGTCAATTTTCGATACGTCAACAGCAACTTTGTAGATGGTGCCGCAAAGTTTGGTTTGTTCCGACATGTTATGGCCGAGCATATACCCAGGCTGGGGATCAATAAACCCGGGGTAGTTTGAGACCTCATGTGTTGTGGCAACCTGACCCCCTGGAAGTGCAATATCAATCAATACGGTATTCACTTTAGATTGGCACAGGTATAAACCTGCTGTCAAACCGCCCGGGCCTGCCCCCAGAATGAGCACATCGAATTCTGAAACAGTGGGTTTAATCTCTTTTTTGATCTCCTCAACCCTTTCGTTTGTTAACATACTGTCAAGCTGGTGTATGATATCGCTACGCTTGATGCCTCCCGAAAGGGTGACAGGAGATTGCACGCCATTATCAAAAAACAGCAATGTTGGTGACGACCGTACACCCAGCTTTTCGGCCAATGGCTTATTTTGCTGCCGGAACATTTTCATAAACTTGATATCCGCGCCATAAAGTTTGGCCAGGCCTTCAAACTTTGGCGCCACCGCTTCGCATGGAGGACATTCGGTAGAATAAAAATCAAGTGCTACTTTGCCGCCGGCAAGAACCTCCTGTTCGAATTCGGCTGATGTGATTTCTTTCATTTTTTAAGCTTTTCTGTTGTATTAATTATTATCCGTTTCAAAGTATGCATTAAAGCCCAATTCCAGCAGTTCCTTTACGGGGCGGCAATCGGAGGAGCAAATATTGCCAGTTCTGTTTTTTGCAACCGAACCACACCCGCCGCCGCATGCCAGCTGCACATTGCAGGTGTTGCATTCGGCGATCGATGTAACATCGCGACTTTCCCATGAGCTGATCATTTCCTCGTTGCGCGTAACTTCCGGAAAGAAAGTCCCAAGCGATTCTCCGGATTTTCCAACGGTAGCTGTGCATGAGAAGATATGCCCGGTATAATCGAATGCCCATTCAGTTTTACAAGCCGGACAGGCATCAAACAGGGGATCGGGAAGGCTTCCGTTTTCTGCCAGGAATTTTGAGATGGAATAGGCTGGCTTGTAAAATTCAAGGATATGCGGAGACGTTTTAACCTGTTGAAAAATGGTTTCGTAAAGGGAGATGCGACTGAACAATTTTTCGGTGGTAGCCTGGCAATGATGCAGTTCATAATTCCGGCCAAGCTGAGTTTTAAAAAGTTCGTTGTTGGTCCATCCTTTATCAATGGCAAATTGTGCCATTTCTGCTAAACCGTCAATGTTTTCTTTATCAATTACCATGCGAAGGTTTACCGGTAATTCGCTTTGCAGGCATGCATCAATACCTTCCACAATTTTGCTGAAGGTAGCGCCTCCTCCCTTTAAAAAACGACGGGTATCATGCACCTTGCCAATTCCATCAAGGGTTACCTGAATTTCACGGATATTTCCGGTTTTCAGAATATCGATGTAATCAACCAGTGAATAGCCATTGGTAACAAAGCAAATTTCCAGGTTTGATTTATTGCTCATCCGAACAAGGTATTCAATCAACTCTTTTTGTTTTGGCGAATTCAATAAAGGTTCTCCGCCAAAAATGGTCAGGTATTTTTTCCTTCCTGCGAACTCCTTTTTTACATAGGTGAAAAAAGCATCTATGACATTTGTTGTAAGTGCCTGTTTACTAGCGGAATACTCATCCTGGTAGCAATAGGTACAGGCAAAGTTGCAACTGTAATTGGGTACAAAAAAAAGTTGCACCTCATCCCCGTCGCGGGTATCGATAAAATCGAGATATTTGCTCTGGTACAGCCGTTCTTCAGCTTTTTCATCCGTGAGGTATCCCTGTTCTTTCAGGCTCTCGTGAAACTCAACAGGAATCTCTTTCCCTTCAAGAAACTCGTGCAACATCCTCCCTTCCTCCTGAGATAAAATATCTGCACTTCCTCTCAGAAGATTCACGATGAAAAAGTTGTCTGATCCGGTAATCCGGGAGAAAATGTTGTGTCTGGAAAAAATCATTGTCTGTTAGCTGTTAATCGTGACAGCCTACAACTGTTTTGGAGGTTTTGGCACAGCATTGTGCGACTTTTTTTGTGTTTATCTTTTCAACTTTATTTTTTTTCTTTACGAGACTTTTCATGATTTCAAATGTTTGGAATTTATAATGATGATCAATTGTAATTGTTTTCTTTCTGCAGGTCAAACAGGGTATCCCTATATCAGCTCAATTGCTGCAGCCACACCCGTCTTTTTTTCCGGCAAGGGTAAAACTTGCCACTTCGGCATTCCCTTTTTTATATGGAACTGATTCTTCAAGAATTTCTACAATTGTAAATCCTGCTTTTTCAAGATGCTGCATGTATTCGGCACGGGTTACTGAACCAGCCCAACATTCGGCAACAGCCACTGGGTCATTCCTGTATTCATCAGCAATCGCACTGGTGGCATAAATATCGCTGATCACGAATCGGCCTCCCTTTTTAAGTATTCGGTAGATCTCGTTCCATACCAGCTGTTTTTCGGCTGCATGGTTGAGGGTGCAATTGGAGATCACCAGGTTGGCCACTTTATCAGGTAGTTCGAGTTTTTCAAGTTCACACCGTATAAAACTGACATTCGTGACGCCGAACTTTTCGGCATTTCGGCGGGCTTTGTCCAGCATGCCATCTGAAATGTCGATGCCATAAACAAATCCGGTTTCACCAACCAATTCAGCCATCCGTAAAACATCGGTACCCCGACCGCTTCCCAGGTCAACACAAACTTCACCGGTTTGAGGTTCTGCATAATTGATGGCACCGCCACATGAGAGGCAACATTCCGATTCTGCCAGTTCGCTGTATCTGTTGTTTATTTCTTTTATTTCCATGTGATATCTTTTTCGTTGATGCAAAATTACAAAAATTTTTGTATCAAATCGTATAAATATCACTATTGATTATTTCACAGGGCATAAAATTCTGATCAATTGCAAAAACAGCAAGAGACAAGATAAGGGTTAAAATGCTTTGCATTGACTGAAAAATAGCCTGTGGCTTCACATGGCGAACAAATCATTTACTCCCATGAAGTTTTTCGTACCTGTTGACGACTGTTGCAACTACAATCCAGGAAATCAGAATCAGAAAAGGCCAGGTAATAAACCAAATAATCTCAGTTATCATATTTTTTTTTTAGTAAACATGCGTTTCACTTTTTATCTCTTCGATGTCGATCTTTTTATTATCGATCGAGCGCCATGCATACCAGATATAAGCCAGCACAAAAGGAACCAGCAGCGATACGTAGCTCATGGCCACAAGGGTATATTGGCTTGACGAACTGTTTTGGATCGTAAGTGAACTTTGTAAATCGTAAGTTGACGGATAATAGGCGGTATTGTTGAAACCTGCAAGCAGGAACAGGGAAAAAACCGTTAAAACCGTTCCAATGCCTGCTCCCCAGATTCCCTTGGTACTGCATTTTACGAAACAGGTGATCGGACGGATAATTCCAAGCAGCACCAGCACAACCCCTAACAGAAACAACACGGCTACCACCGGCATCTGTATCAGGTTATGCAGATATTTGTAAGGTTCCATGTAAACCTCCCTGGTGTCGGGGTTCACTGCAAAACCACTCGACAACAACAACCAGATCGTAAAGGTCAGAAAGAAAACCACAAATGGAATTGCATTGTAGATCAGTTGTTTTTTAACCCTTTCCATGATGGCGGGATTGTTTACCCGGTTCATAAAATAGAGCAGGGCCAGAACACGGGCTAAGAAAAAGACAGTCAATCCAAGCGTGAGGTTTTGAACATTCAAGGCAGCTTCCAAACCATAGGCAAGGCCTGTCCATTCAGAAATGATGGGCATTTTGCCACCGGTAAGGTTGGTCAGGTTCATTTTATTCACCGAAAAGTCAGAGCCGGTAAAGAAAGTAGCAACCGCAGTACCAATCAATACCGTACCCAGTAAACCGTTGATGAAAAGTAAGGTTTCATACGTACGGTGCCCAAAGAAATTATTGGGTTTCGACCGGTATTCGTAGGAAACAGCCTGAACCACAAAAGCGATCAGGATGAGCATCCACACCCAATAAGCGCCTCCAAAGCTGGTAGAATAAAACAGGGGGAAAGATGCAAAAAATGCCCCGCCAAAGGTGACCAGGGTGGTAAAGGTAAATTCCCATTTTCGCCCCAGCAGATTGACCAAAACGGTACGCTCATCTTCGGTTTTTCCGAGGGTGTAAAGGAGGGTTTGGCCTCCCTGGACAAACATCAGGAAAACAAGGATAGCCCCCAGCAGGGACACGATGATCCACCAGTATTCCTGCAATGTGATGTATGAAAATGACTCGAACATAATTCAGTTTTTTAACAATTAATGAATGGTTGATGAACCTTCTGATGCCGGACCTTTTTTGATCTGGGTGGTCATGATTTTTATCTCGGCGATGAGCAAACCGGTAAAAATCACCGCGAACATCCAAAACGTGATTTGCACGGAAGCGGATTTTATCTGCGAAACGGCTGCAATGGTGGGCAGAATATCCTGGATTACCCAGGGCTGACGTCCAACTTCGGCAACCACCCAGCCCAGCATGGAAGCTATGTAGACCAGAGGAATCGTCCAAAGCGCTGTATAGAGGATGAACCGCTTCGACTCAATCTTGTTTTTCAGTGTCAGCCACAGCATGACGATGAACAATGCCAGGAAATGGAAACCCAGTCCAACCATGATGCGGAAGGAGTAGAATGAGGTAGGCACGCTGGGAACCAGTTCATGAACATCGCGGTTGGCATAATACCCATAACCAAAATGGGGGTAATTTTCCTCAAACTGCATTAATGCGGCAGCTGACAGGCTGTCATTCCCTGCTTTTTTAGCCTCTTTATATTGGGCAAGGGAGGAAATGGCGAGTCGGCCTTTTTCACTGCGTTCCTTGTAGGATAATATATTATGTTCCGCGTTTCCGTGTACCAGGTCGCTTATTCCGGGTACATAGGCATTGGCATCGAGAAAAGCCATATACGATAACATATCGGGAATCTCTATTTTAAAGGCGAAATCTTCTTTTTTATGTTCTCCGTCTTTTTTATCTTTTTGCAATAACCCGATTACCGCGAGTGGTGCATTCTGTTGGCCTACGTAAAGGTTTTCCATGGCTGCAAATTTCATTGGCTGGTATTTTGCCACCGTTCTGGCCGATCCATCACCGGTAAGAATGACAAAAAGGATGGATATAAATCCAAAAATTCCTGCCACCAGGATACTCTTCTTTGCAAAGAGTTGCTCCCGTTTTTTCAGTAAATACCATGCGCTGATGCCAATCACGAATATTGATGCCAGCACATAGCCTTGCGATACCGTATGTAAAAATTTATTGATGGCAACTGGTGAAAATAGTACCTCCCAAAAATTTACCATCTCGTTGCGTACGGTATCAGGATTAAATTTCATTCCAGCAGGATATTGCATCCATCCGTTGGCAACCAATATCCACAATGCGGAAAGATTTGACCCGATGGCAACAAGCCAGGTTGATACCAGGTGAAAGGACTTGCTAACCTTGTTCCAGCCGAAAAACATGACCGCGATGAAGGTGCTTTCCATAAAAAATGCCATGATCCCTTCGATGGCCAGAGGCGCTCCGAATATGTCGCCGACAAACCACGAATAATTAGACCAGTTGGTGCCAAACTGAAATTCAAGAATGATACCGGTAGCCACGCCAATGGCAAAATTAATCCCGAAAAGAGTCATCCAGAATTTGGTAATCCGCTTCCACTCAGGATTCCCTGTACGCACATAAAGGGATTCCATAAAGGCTACTATAA
>DYQT01000355.1 GCA_020719165.1 Draconibacterium orientale
GATTTCAACAATCTGCTGACCGTGATCAACGGATTCACGGAGCTGTCCCTTTCTGCCATTGATAAAAACAATAAGATATATAAGAACCTGAGTTCCGTTTTAGAAGCAGGTCAGCGGGCTAAAGGCATTGCGGCTCAACTTTTGGCTTTCAGCCGCAAACAGATTTACAATCCCGAAATTTTAAATCTGAACAGTGTGATTTCATCTCTTGATGAAATGCTGCGCCGCCTGATTGGTGAGGATATTAAAGTCGAAACCATTATTACAGATCATCTTCCATTGATTAAAGCAGACCGGTCGCAATTAGAGCAAATCTTTGTCAATCTGGTAGTTAATGCCCGGGATGCCCTGCATGGGATGCCAGACAAAAATCATCCGAAAAGAATAACCATTGAAACCGGTCAATCCATTCTGGACCAGGCCTATGTTTCAAAACACGAAGGAAGTCATGAAGGGCCGCATGTCTTTTTTGCCGTGTCCGATAACGGAATCGGTATGGATGAAGTGACCAGACAAAAAGTCTTCGAGCCTTTCTTCACCACCAAGGAAAAACACAAGGGTACCGGATTGGGACTTTCCATGGTTTATGGTATAGTGAAGCAAAATCAGGGCTCGATATATCTGTACTCGGAACCTGGCCAGGGAACCACTATAAAAATTTATTGGCCCGTCTCAGCGGAGGAAAATGAAACAATCAGGGTTAAGGACAGCGATGAAATCCGCTATGGCCGTGAATCCATTCTGATTGTGGAAGACGAAAAGGAAGTCTGCCGCTTTGCTGCCGATTCTTTAAGTTCGCTGGGTTATAAGATTTTTACCGCCGGCAACGGGCAGATTGCTTTGGATTTGATAAAAGCAGAAATGCCCCGGCTGGATTTAATAATAACCGATCTGGTTATGCCGGAATTAAACGGGAAAGAATTTGTCAAAAAGGTCCATCAGATTTTACCTGATATTAAGGTGATTTATGTATCCGGTTATACGGACAATCATATCGTGCATAATGGTTTGCTGGAGGAAGGGGTGAATTTTATACAGAAACCCTATTCGCTGCACATGCTTTCCTCGGCCGTCAGGCAGATATTGGATAAGGATCAGTAGCTGAATGGTTATCTTAAAGGATGAAAACTCTGGCCTTACTGTCCGCATACTTTTACCAGGTTATTGCAGGCCTTGGGCCTCAGGAAAAACATTTTGAATATGAAACAGGTCATGAAGAACATTCTGCTTGCTGGCCCGATTGCTGGACGCATTTACCGCAGGTGGATCAAGCATCAGAAGCCCTTTCAAGATTCGGAAAGTTATTGGAACGACAGATATGAAGCTGGTGGTAATTCGGGGGATGGTTCTTATAACCAATGTGCCCGATTCAAAGCTGAAATATTGAACACATTTGTTTTGGAGAATGGCATCAGATCAGTAATCGAATATGGAAGTGGAGACGGCAATCAACTTAGTTTGGCCCAGTATCCGCAATACATCGGTTTTGATGTAAGTCCGAATGCCATAGCCAGATGCGTGAAACGTTTTTCCAACGACGCATCCAAAACCTTTAAACTTTTGGCAGCCTACGGCGGCGAAACTGCTGAGTTGACTCTATCTTTAGATGTGATTTTTCACCTTGTTGAAGAGACCGTCTTTGCAGTTTACATGAATTTATTATTCGATTCTTCCGAAAAATTTGTGGTCATTTACTCCTCAGATAGCGATGAAAATCCGGAGGGGACGGCAGCGCATGTAAGGCATCGTAAATTTTCGGAATGGATAAAAGACAATAAAACAAATTGGAAGTTATTGAAACAAATTCCCAACAGGTATCCTTTTAATGCGGAATCCAACAGTGGATCATTTGCCGATTTTTACATCTATTCAAAGACCGGATAAGGTGCAGTACAAAACTGCACTTGCCCTGCGCTCCAAAATTACCGGCATCATCTTTCTGATTGCATTGGTTGACCCACCATGTTCTACCAACAGCGCTGAACTGGCCCCGGCTGCCCCTCATCAAAACCGGATTTTACAACCACCAGAATCTGACTTGTTTGCTGACACACTAAAAATTCCGCCCCGTTCGGTCCATGCCCGCAGCGGATCGCAATTCATGAACGATGTCGAAAATGTGAGTTTTGAAGAACGCGAGGAACAGATATTTAATGAAATATCCCGCGGCAATATCCCCGGTTTTTTGCGTCAACTGGTCACCATCCAAACGGAGTTCGCCGACAGCAATGGAACGATGCACACGGTTCAATA
>DYQT01000110.1:0-3764 GCA_020719165.1 Draconibacterium orientale
GAACCACCTGGCACAGGCTAAGTTCCGAAGCTTGGGGTGCAAGTCGGGTTAAGATTATGATATTGAAGCAAATTTATTTCAGTGACCCGGGTGATCAAAATTGGTTTACACGACGCGATTTCTGTAATTTGCAGAAATTGCAAAATTGGGGGTGGGAAAGAACCGGAATTGGTTAAAAATGCAAAATCGGGCCAACATGTCCGGTTGTTTTGCATGGAATAAGGAATTATATGAGTTCGGATCGCAAAAACAGCCTGAAATAATCCTCGCAACAAGGCACATCTCTAATTCTAAAAAAACCATCAGGCAGCATCATCTTTCAAAGCAATTCGTGTTACATTTGCATCACAAACCATTCACCATGCGCGAACTTTATCATAAAAACAAGCTTTTTTTCCTGATTCTGATTGCCGGTACCATCGGATTTCTGGTGTGGTATTTCTCCAACATTGTTATTTTCATCATTGTAGCGGGGGTGATTTCAATCGTCGGGGCTCCACTGGTGAACCTGCTCGACAAAATCAAAATCGGACGGTTTCCCTTCCCCCACATGCTAAGCGTTTCCCTAACGCTCCTTATTCTCATTTTGCTGTTTGTCGGTATGTTCAGCCTGTTTATCCCCCTGGTGATCAACGAGGCCGCTCTGATCAGCAACATCGATGGCAAACAATTTATGGACTATTATCAGGATGATGTGGCCAGTTTCCAGCAAACGCTGATCAAATATGGCATTATGCCACGAGGAGCCACCATCGAAAAAGTTGCAAAACAAGCCATCCTGAAAATCATAGATTTCGGCATGTTCTCGAATATACTCTCGTCTGTAATTTCGTTCACAGGCACTTTCTTTTTCAATCTTTTTTCCATCCTTTTTCTCTCCTTCTTTTTCATGCAGGATAATCGGATGCTGCCCAGGTTTATCCTGATGATCACACCGGAGAAATATGAAGAACAAATTAAAACAGTCATGTTTAAAAGCAAAGACCTTTTATCGAGGTATTTTATAGGTCTTATCATCCAGATCATTGCCAACATCATCACCTACTCGCTTGCCTTATATCTGGTTGGGGTGCCGAATGCACTGGTGATCGGGTTCTTTACCGGAATCATCATCATCGTGCCCTACCTTGGCGGGATCATCTCGATGCTGATGGGGGTCATCCTCGGTGTAACCGGAGTGATCAGTGCGGGTGAATATGCCATGATCGTGCCAATGGCCCTGCGCATCATGGCTGCCATGTTCGTGGTTCAAACGATCGATAACAATATTTTTGCCCCCCTCATCCAGGGAAAAAGCGTGAAGGCACATCCTGTTGAGATTTTTTTGGTGGTGATCGCTGCAGCCAGTTTCGGGGGTATAGCCGGAATGATCGTTGCAGTTCCTGCCTACGGATTTGTGAAAATTGTGGCCCACGAATTTCTGAGTAATTTCAGAATTATTCGGCATATGTCAGAAAAGAGTTAACTTTACCGTATTGTAAACGCATAAAACAGACCCAAAATGGCAAATTCAGGATCAAAAGTATTGCTTGCTGCCCTGGCAGGCATCGGCATTGGCATCGGCGTGGGCATGCTCATCGCCCCGGCAAAAGGTTCTAAAACCCGTAAGCGGATTAAAAAACGCATCATGGGAATTGCTGATCTGATGCAGGACGACCTTTCGGAAAAAATCAATGCCTTTAAAACAGCTCTTTCCTCCGAGGAAGAAGAAGAATTTCAGGAAGAATTGCCTCATGTTAAAACAATGGAGGACAAGTAATGGAATCGGGTAAAATAGCTGATAGTTTTTCTCTGCTCACCGAAAATGTCAAAGATTATGTTAATCTGCGACTCGATCTGGCAAAGTTGGTTCTCACTGAAAAGCTCGCAAAACTCACCTCATTTTTCCTCATCGCGGTCATTTTCTTTATTCTGGCAATGTTTCTGCTGCTGTTTCTATCCATGGCGTTTGTGTTTTGGTTTGAGCAAGTTGGCCCGGCGTGGCTGGGAGCGCTCATCGTCACAGCATTTTACGTTCTGGGCGGGGTGCTCATCTATGTAAAGCGTCACAAGTTTTTCATCAACCCGTTGGTTTCGCATTTAACAAAAATTTTGATGGAGGACAAAGATGAAAACGACTAAACGCTATATGGTGAACCCTCAATCAATACGTTCGCTGCAAGATCTCAGCATGGAAAAACAACGGTTGCGTTACGAAATTCTCAAAACTGAAGCGAATATTCATTCCGGTTACCGCGACCTGGTGCATGCACTCACCTTTAAAAACATTGCACTCTCCGTTGTCAGCGACATTTCAGCAAGTTCTTCGGTATTAACCAAAGCCATCGCCATCGGAAAATCGTTCATGTCGAATCGAAAGAAAAAGAAAACCGATCGGTCAGGGGCATCTGCTGACGAAACAGGTTCATGATTCAAACATTGAAACGGGGTCTGAACCTGTTATTAATCATTGCCAGCTATCTGATTTCCCGAATCTCGAAACGGGTCATTCATTGGGGAAAACCCGTGGCGGTAAGCATTGAACCCAATAACAACTGTAACCTTCACTGTCCCGAATGCCCGTCCGGATTAAATGAACTAACCCGCCGGCATGGCTTCATGGGCCCTGAATTGTTTGAATCCATCATCAACCAGCTCTCTCCACATCTCACCTGGCTCACGCTTTACTTCCAGGGTGAGCCCTATATGAACCGGCATTTCTTTGATTTTATCTCCTTCGCCAAGTCAAAATCGATTTTTGTTGCCACCTCCACAAATGGACATTTTCTGAATGAGGTTACCGTGCAAAAAACCATCGAATCGGGTCTCGACCGGCTGATTGTTTCATTAGACGGCGCTGATCAGCAAAGTTATGAAACCTACCGCATCGGCGGCGACTTTGAAAAGGTAATTGCCGGAATACAATTGCTGGTCAGCGAAAAAAAACGACAGAAAAGACGATCTCCCGAAATTATCCTGCAATGTTTGATGCTCAAGTCCAATGAGCACCAGTTGGATGCAATCAGGAACCTGGCAAAAAAACTTGGTGTGGATAAACTTGAATTCAAAACAGCCCAATTCAACAATTATCAACAAGGCAATCCATTGATGCCTGAAAATCAGCGTTATTCAAGGTATCGGAAAGTTGTTTCAACCTCGAAGAGACCCGATATTGCGGAATCTGCTGTTCTTCCTCTCACCGACTTACCAGTGTCCCAATTCGTTCCTAAAAACCGAATGCCAAACTCCTGCTTCCGCATGTGGAGTTCCTGTGTGATTACCTGGGATGGAAAAGTAGTTCCCTGTTGTTTCGATAAAGATGCAACACATGAAATCGGTGACCTCCGCAACCATGACTTTCGGGAGATATGGAGAGGTAAGTCGGCCCGGGAATTCAGAAAACGAATTTTGACCGGAAGGAAATCGATTGATATCTGTTCGAACTGCTCTCAAACTTTTTAGTTGATGTCGGGTGAATTTTCAGAGACGAGATGGCTTTTCAAACGTTCTACTTCTACCCATATCTTGTGCCTACGGCACAGGTTAATTCAAATGATACAACTGAATTCGGAAATTTAAACTGGCTCTTATTAACACACTGACAGGTCTTTCAGACACTGTCAGGTGCAGTCCTGATTAAAAACACTGACAGGTCTTTCAGAGGATTTCGGGTGCTTTCACATTAAAACACTGACAGGTCTTTCAGAGGATGTCGGGGGCTGTCTGATTAAAAACACTGACAGGTCTTTCAGAGGATGTCGGGGGCTGTCTGATTAAAAACACTG
>DYQT01000110.1:3864-4803 GCA_020719165.1 Draconibacterium orientale
ACAGGTCTTTCAGACACTGTCAGGTTTTTGTAAATTTGCGGACTATCTTTCACTTATGAAATATTTTTTTCTTCCGGTTTTCCTGGTTTTTTTCATGAGCTTTTTTTTGTCAGTAATGGCGCAGCCCCGTTCAGGAAAGGAAACGGTGGTTAATTATGGCCGAAACGATGAAGCCGGAAAGTATATCCATATCAGAGGTTTTGACATGCATTACGAGGTTTATGGATATGGCCAACCGCTGTTGCTGATTCATGGAAATGGAGGCTCCATTGCTTCAATGGCAAACCAGATTCCCTTCTTTTCGAAATCGTATCAGGTAATAGCCGCCGACAGCCGTTCACAGGGAAAATCATTTGATGCAAAGGATTCGTTGTCGTATGAAATGATGGCCGATGATTTCAATGCGCTGATGGATTCGTTGCACCTTGACTCTGCATATATTATAGGATGGAGTGATGGCGGTATCATCGGGTTACTGCTGGCCATCAGGCATCCTGACAAGGTTAAAAAATTAGCTGTGACGGGAGCCAATATCCGGCCGGATAGCACTGCCGTTAGCGCAGCAGATATCAGATCCGTGAAGGATCACCTCCTCAACCTCCGTAACCAGCAACAGGATGCTAAAACAAGAAATGAGATCAAACTCACACAACTGATGATCGATGAGCCAAATATTGCGTTTAAGTCGCTTCAACAGATCCATTGCCCGGTGCTTGTCATTGGCGGCGACCACGATATCATTAAAACCGAACATACCCTTGAGATTTTCAGAAGCATCCCGGGAGCATCCCTTTGGATTTTACCCGGCTCCGGGCACGACACATGCATCAGATTCAAAGATGACTTCAATGAACAGGTGGGGAGGTTTTTTATAAAATAAGAGGATGCAAACAATGCAAACAATGCAAACAATGCAAACAATGCAAACAATGCAAACAA
>DYQT01000110.1:4903-10972 GCA_020719165.1 Draconibacterium orientale
GCAAACAATGCAAACAATGCAAACAATGCAAACAATGCAAACAATGCAAACAATGTAAACAATGTAAACAATGCAAACAATGCAGGTAATGGTTATTTTACCACCTGTCCACTTGTCCACAAATTATTAACCAATATCCGGTATTGCCAGCCATGATTCTTGAAGCCTGTGTAAATTCTGCAATGTCAGCCATTGAAGCCCAAAAGGGTGGCGCCGACCGTGTCGAACTTTGTGAGAACCTTCATGATGGCGGTACCACTCCAAGTGTCGGGACCATCCGTTTTGCAAGAAAAAATCTGCATATCGGACTTTTTGTGATGATCAGGCCGCGTGGTGGGGATTTCCTTTATTCGGATAACGAGTTTGAGATCATGCAGGAGGACATCAGGGCGGCAAAAGAATCAGGCGCCGATGGCATTGTCTTCGGCATCCTGCGGCCCGATGGAACAATAGACCTGGCTCGTATGAAAATACTGGTGAATCTTGCCCGCCCGATGGGGATTACCTGTCACCGCGCATTTGACATGACCGCCGACCCTTTTCAGGCCATGGAAGATCTCATCAGCCTTGGCATCGACCGAATTCTCACCTCAGGCCAGCAACCAACCGCACCGCAGGGAGCCTTGTTAATCAAGAATTTAATCACCAAATCTGCCGGACGTATCATTATAATGGCCGGAAGTGGTGTAAAAGAACACAATGTAGCAGCTTTGGTTGAGTCAACAGGGGCACAAGAGGTTCACATCCATCTTGAAAAACAGGAGACCAGCCGGATGATCTTCAAGCAATCCAGTGTATATATGGGAAAGCCGGAGCAGTCGGAGTTTGAACATACGCTGACAGATAGTGACAGAATAAAGAATTTACGATTTGGGATTTACAATTTACGAAAGTAGCTCCATTAACCTCCTCACTCCAACAATTGCCTTATCTTTGATAATCAAAATGTTAGCCAAACCACACGATATGCGGACGAAGCTGCGAACCTTTTTCACAAAGATCACCCAGTTTGAGTTCCCATCCATCAAGTGTATGTATGAGATCAGGGTCGGAGGTTGACCTCATAAGTTTCTTCAAGTTTTGCCAGGGCATAATGGGCGTCATTTGGCTCAACCTCATAGAGTTGCTTCCGCCGCATGTTATAAAAATCAAGCACCATCTGCGGATCACGGAAGGTTTTAATCCCGCTTTCCTGGCTGATGCCAGCGCCGGTAAGCACCACAAGTTTTTTCATCAGGTAAAGTTATGTTGTAAAACAAAGTACGAAGTTAGAAGGAATACTTTGATCATCATAAGGGAAAATTTTCTATTTTCGGACAAATAATCGGCCATGAAAAATCTCCACATTTCACTGTCTCGAAATCCCGCTATTTCGCTATTTCGCTATTTCACTATGTCACTATTTCTTTTCTCCTCCGGTTTCGCCCAGACCCCGCAGCCACCTGACTGGGAAAATCCTCAACTTACCGGCATCGGCAATGAGTTGCCCCATGCAACGTTTATTCCTTACGGCAATGTGAATGACGCTCTTCAAAACGACTGGACCAAATCGCCTTACTATTTGCTGCTCAACGGAACCTGGAAATTCAACTGGTCGGAAAATCCGGCGAAACGACCTGAGAAATTTTATGAAAGCTCCTATGACGTGAGCGGATGGAAGGATATTCGGGTGCCATCCACCATCGAAATCCAGGGGTATGGATACCCTGTTTATGTTAACCAGCCTTATGAATTCAAGCACCTCATGAAGCCTGACCCGCCAAAGGTTCCGCAAGATTATAATCCCGTTGGAAGCTACCGCCGCGATTTCGAAATCCCGGATGCATGGAATGGCCGAGAGGTGTATCTTCACTTTGGCGCCGTGAAATCTTTCTGCTATGTTTACCTGAACGGTCAGCGCATCGGCATGGGAAAAGATGGCAAAACACCCATCGAATTCAACATCACCCAATATCTCCGGCCCGGTAAAAACACTTTGGGCATTGAGGTTTTCCGCTGGTCGGATGGCTCATACCTCGAATGCCAGGACATGTGGCGCATGAGCGGAATCAACCGTGATGTGTACCTGTTTTCGACACCCGAAACACGAATTCGCGACTTTTTCGTAACCGGCGATCTGTTTTCAAACTATCAGCATGGCATACTGAAAGTCACTGCCATCATACAAAGTAAAGGAATCAATCCTCCAGCCAACCTCGACCGCCCCTTTCGTCAGCCGGTCTACTCCCTCGAAGTTGCGCTTTATCAATCGAAAGAGAGCAAAACACCTGAAGTATCTGAAACCATTGAGTTCAAACCTGAAAATTTGAAGGAAGACACCCTTTTCTTTGAACGATTCATTCCAAATCCAAGAAAATGGAGCGCTGAAACCCCAAACCTGTATTACCTGGCTCTGATACTTAAAGACGAAGAGGGAAAAACCATAGAATCAACCGGTTGCCGCATGGGTTTCCGTACTACCGAAGTGAAAAACGGTCAGTTTCTGGTGAATGGAAAACCCATTCTGGTGAAAGGGGTTAACCGCCATGAACATGATCCCGTTTACGGACATGTAATTTCGAAAGAGCTGATGCTGAAAGATATCTCCCTGATGAAGGAGGCTAACATCAATACGGTGCGCACATGCCATTACCCTGATGATCCCTTCTGGTATGAGCTGTGCGACGAGTATGGATTGTATGTGATCGATGAAGCCAATGTTGAATCTCACGGTATGGGCTATGATCCCGACCGCACGCTTGGCAATAAACCTGAATGGCTGAAGGCCCATCTCGACCGCACCGAACGCATGGTTGAGCGCGATAAAAACCATCCCAGTATCATCATCTGGTCATTGGGAAATGAAGCCGGAAATGGAGGCAACTTTGAAGCCACCTATGATTGGGTCAAAAACCGCGATAAAAGCAGACCGGTTTGGTATGAACGGGCTGAGCAGGGCGCCAATACAGATATTTTTTGCCCGATGTACTGGGCTCCATGGGATTTGAAGTGGTATGGGTATTCACGGCAACTTCGTCCCCTGATCATGTGTGAGTATGCACACGCCATGGGTAATAGCACAGGCAACTTCCAGGATTACTGGGATGTAATCGAAAAATATCCGCAACTCCAGGGAGGCTGCATCTGGGATTGGGTTGACCAGGGAATCCTTCACCGGGTCGATTCAGCCGATCAGCCGGAAAGCTACCTGTTTGGAGGCGATTTTGGCCCCAAAGATGTTCCAAGCGATGGAAATTTTTTGTGTAACGGCATTGTCTTCCCCAACCGTAAACCCCATCCCGCATACTGGGAGGTGAAAAAAGCATACCAAAATGTTAAATTCAAGCTGATTGATCCAGCAAAACTGTCCTTTGAAATTGTGAATAAATACGATTTTTATGACCTTGAAAACACCTTTCTGGTTTGGGAGTTGCTTGGCAACGGAAAGGTTATACAGACAGGAAAACTGCCTTCATTGGCATTAAGTCCCGGAGAAAAGAGGCTGATTACCATCTCCCTGCCTGAATTGAATCCGCAAAATAAAACCGAATATTTTTTGAATGTTTATTTAAAAACCACTGCCCGATGGGGTTTACTGAAGGAGGGGCATGTGCTTGCTTCAGAACAATTCTCCCTGCCTGTGCGAGGCATCAAAGTTGAAGAGTTCACCGCCGGGGGGGCACATCCTGCCCTGAAGGTTACGGATGGAGAGAGGCATCTCTCCATCAAAGATGGCCTGTTTTCAATACTATTCGACAAACAGAGTGGCACGCTCTCATCGTGGAAGTATCAGGAAAGCGAAATATTCGTACGCGGCCCGATGCCCAATTTCCGACGTGCTCCAACCGACAACGACATAGGTAACGGGTTGCCAAAACGCTGTAAAGTATGGTTTGATGCCTCAGAGGCAAGAAAGGTGGTAAAAACCGACTTCCGGACAATTTCGCCGGAGGAGGTGATGGTTACGGCAGAATTTACCTTTCCCGATTCAATCGCCTCGGAGACGGTTGTTTACAGCATTAAAGCCGGCGGAAAAATCCTGGTCACGGCCACCCTGAAGCCAATCAGGGAAAAACTTCCCGAATTGCCCCGTTTCGGGCTTAACATGCAGATAAAGCCTGATTTTCAGAAGGTAGCATGGTATGGTCGCGGACCCTGGGAAAATTATCAGGACCGCAATACCTCAGCGTTTGCCGGCATATATCAAAGCACCGTTGACGAACAGTTTACCCCCTATATCCGCCCCCAGGAGAATGGATATAAAACCGATGTAAGATGGATGACCCTCGAAAACAATAAGCAGATTGTGATCCGGTTTTCCGGTGATCCGCTGATCAGCTTCAGCGCACTGGCTTATACCTACGACGATTTGAAAGGCTTCAAACAGGGCGGCAAACATTTGCACAATCTGAAAAAAAACGCTTTTGTTGATCTGAACATCGATTACAAACAAATGGGTGTTGGCGGCGACGACAGCTGGGGAGCAAGAACCCACGAACAATATACGTTACCTGCAAAAGAATATCGTTATTCGTTTTCCATGGATGCATTTCCAGATAGCGAAAAAGGGAAATAGGAAATGTTGAAACGGGATAAAATAACCGCAGGTATCGTTTTTCTTGTCAGTGTGGTGATATTTTCATATATCGCAACAAAAGCCTGTGTTTCTTCCTTTACACACGACGAAAGTTTCTCATACCTCCATTTTATATCGGCAAAGTTCATCGATATAATCTCTAACCAGGGCGCTTTTGCGAACAATCATCTATTAAATACGGCAGGAATGAAATATTCGGATATGCTGTTCGGGAGTTCTGAATTTTCGTTGCGACTGCCAAATTTGATCATGCTTCTGGTTTACCTCTTTTACACCTGGTTGTTGCTAAAAAAAACAGATCCTGTTTTGGCTGTTTCCATTTTCATTTTAATGGCTACCAACACTGCATTAATCGATTTTTTTGGTTTGGCCAGGGGATATGGAATGTCTATAGGCTTTATGATCATGAGTTTATATCATTTGGCAGCCTCTTTTAACGGACATCAAAACAGAAATCTTATCTTATTTAATATTGGTGCCCTATTGGCTATTTTAAGCAATTTCACCATGTTGAGTTTCTATTTGTCAGCATTGTTCATTTTCAACATGGTTATCTTTATCAAATGCCACCATATTTCAAAAGAAAAATTCGATCTCTTCCGGACAAACAAAATCAACCTGATTCTTTTCCTTCTCTTTGTTGTCATTCTTTATGAACCCGTCAGAAAAGCAATAAAATTTAACACATTCGACTTTGGCGGAAAAGCAGGATTCATCCAGGACACCATTACCTCGCTGATTTTCCATATGTTCATGAATGTGCATCTCAGTTCATCGGGAATACTGCTTCTTCAAATTTCCATAATGATGCTTCTTTTTCTGCCACTGGCCGTAATCCTTAAAAATATCTATCAACAGAATGAAACATTTTTCAGCCGGTATATGCCCCTGATTTTAACGAACCTGATCTTTCTTTCCATTTCAATTGTATCAATTCTACAGCATTATGTATTAAAAACGGATTATCCTGTAGGGCGATTCTCGCTTTTTTTCGTGCCGCTGCTTCTGTTAAACACCGGTTTTCTCTTTGAATATTTATCGCAGATCCGGTACAGGTTTTTCATCCAGGGTCTGGCTGTTTCATTAGCACTGCTATCGGCTTCGAACTTTTATCTGAACAAAAATCTGAATGCATGTGCTGAATGGGGATATGACCAGGAGACAAAAAACATGATGAAGGCGCTTATACAGCATCATAAAAACGAAGCCTCCGCAAAGAATCAGCTTAAAATTGGCGTCAACTGGTTGTTCGAGCCAACCGTTAATTTCTACAGGCAAACAATGAATATAAAGTGGCTAATCCCCGCCGACCGGAACGGCTTGACAGCTCAGGATGATTACGTGTACATATTTGAATCAGACACCAATACACTGAAAAACATAAGCCGGGAGGTGGTTTTTTTTTCTGATCGGACAAAAACCTTACTGATCAAGAATATTCCTTAAATCCGCGACGAAGTTATGAACAATAGCCATCAAAACATTGTGTATAA
>DYQT01000111.1 GCA_020719165.1 Draconibacterium orientale
TCCAAATGTACTAAAAAATCACTTGACCGAAAGGGATAAGCAGTTAAAATAATTTATCCTTTCAACTTTTTGTATTTTATCCGGTGCGGCGCATCATCGCCCAACCGTTTTTTCTTGTTCTCTTCATAATCGGAATAGGAACCTTCGAAGAAGTACATCTGGGAGTCGCCTTCAAATGCCAGAATGTGGGTGGCAATACGGTCGAGAAACCACCGGTCGTGTGAGATAATTACCGCGCAGCCGGCAAAATTTTCGAGACCCTCTTCCAGTGCCCGGAGGGTGTTAACGTCAATGTCGTTGGTAGGCTCATCGAGCAGTAAAACATTGGCTTCCTCTTTTAGGGTAAGGGCAAGGTGCAACCTGTTGCGCTCACCGCCCGATAGCACTCCGCATTTTTTTTCCTGGTCTGCCCCGCTAAAGTTGAACCTGGCCACATATGCCCGTGCGCTCATGATGCGGCCGCCGATCTGCATGTTCTCAGCGCCGCCTGAAATGACCTGAAAAACCGTTTTTTCAGGGTCGATTGAAGTATGGGTTTGGTCGACATACCCGAGTTTCACGGTTTCTCCAACCCTGAAAGTGCCGGTATCTGACTTTTCAGCGCCCATGATCATTCGGAACAGGGTGGTTTTACCTGCTCCGTTTGGGCCGATAACCCCGACAATGCCTGCCGGAGGAAGTGAGAAACTGAGGCCTTCAAACAACAATTTGTCGCCAAATGATTTTGCCACATCCACAGCCTCGATGACCATGGTACCCAGCCGGGGCCCATTCGGAATGTACAACTCCAGGCGCTCTTCTTTCTCGCGAACATCCTCGCTCATCATCTTTTCGTATGCATTTAGTCTCGCTTTGCCTTTTGCCTGGCGAGCCTTGGGCGACATACGCACCCAGTCGAGTTCCCGTTCCAGGGTTTTGCGGCGTTTGCTTTCGGTCTTCTCTTCATGGGCGAGGCGGTTCGATTTCTGTTCGAGCCACGAGGTATAGTTCCCCTGCCATGGAATGCCCTCTCCCCGGTCAAGTTCGAGGATCCATCCGGCAACATTGTCGAGGAAATACCGGTCGTGGGTGATGGCGATCACAGTTCCTTTGTATTGTTGCAGGTGCAATTCCAGCCACTGCACCGATTCGGCATCGAGGTGGTTGGTGGGCTCATCAAGCAGCAGGATGTCAGGCTCCTGCAGCAGCAGACGACACAATGCGATGCGACGACGCTCCCCGCCCGAAAGGTTTTTAACCGACGAGTCCGGATCCGGGCATCTCAGGGCATCCATGGCCCGCTCCAGTTTGCTGTCGAGATCCCAGGCGCCATGCTGATCGAGCAGTTCAGTGAGCTCGCCCTGACGCTTGATCAGCTTGTCCATTTCATCGTCGGTGAGTGGTTCGCCAAATTTATTGTTTACTGCTTCATACTCCTTTAAAAGGCTAACCACCTCTGCGGCTCCTTCCTCCACGATTTGACGCACTGTTTTGGTGTCGTCGAACTGCGGATCCTGCTCCAGATATCCCACAGAATAGCCAGGCAAAAAAACAACCTCTCCGAGAAATGATTTCTCAACACCGGCTATGATTTTTAAAAGTGTTGATTTACCCGAGCCATTCAACCCGATGATCCCGATTTTCGCACCATAGAAAAATGAGAGGTAGATGTTTTTAAGTACTTGCTTTTGTGGAGGATATGTCTTAGAGACACCCACCATGCTGAAAATTATTTTTTTATCGTCGGCCATTGGGGATTGTTTAAGATTGATGGTAAATAAATATCGTGACTCGTGACTCGTGACGGGTGACTCGTGACGGGTGACTCGTGACTCGTGACTCGTGACTCGTAACGGGTGACATTCTCATCCAGTTGTTACCAGCATTGTTTGCATTGTTTGCATTGTTTGCATTTTCTGCATTTCCTGCATTTCCTGCATTTCCTGCATTCCTTTCATTTAGTTAGCCTGTGATCAGCTTATTAATCTTGTCGGTTTCAGTTTCCCAGTTGAAGTTCCGGTGAACGAAATCATACCCGTTACGGGCAATTTCAAGTGCCTTTTCGGGATTGTCGAGCAACATCATGATATGGGCTGCATATTCTTTTGGAGTTTCGGCCACCAGTATTTCTTTTCCTTCACGGGCATTCAGCGCCTGAAATGCAAGGGGTGAGGTAATACAGGGAATTTTCATGGCCATGGCTTCAAGTATTTTATTCTGCAATCCGGTGCCTATCTGCATCGGAGCAATGAAAACCCGCGCCCGGGCATAGCATTCGCGCATGTCGGGCACCCAGCCGCTCACAGTGACCTGTTCTGATTTAAGGACCATCACCCGCAAATGAGGGTTGGCGCCTGCAATTAACAAGCGTACCCCTGGTTTTTTCAGGAAAACTTCAGGAAGAATTTCATTCACCAGAAATTCTGCACTTTTAATGTTGGGGGGATATCCCATGTTGCCTGTAAAAACGAGGTCGTAATCTTTTACGGCATCCATCGGGCTAAAAAAATCGGTGTCTACACCGTTGGCGACCACAACAATCTTCTCCCGCCCGGGATGCGGAATCAGGTCACGGTCGGGGGCTGAGATGATAATTTTATTGTCGAAAGCATCAAAAGCTTCCTGTTCGTAACGCAGCAAGCGGCGATATTCAATACGCAGGAATGGTTTCAGGTAAAAAGGGGATGTGGCGAGCCGTCGCTCAACTCCTTTGGAAAATACATCCTGATAATCGAGTGTTTTGGGAATGGAGATGCCCTTCACATATTCAGCGACACGGATCAACTGACAGAATATATGATCGGGTTTATATTGCTCAATAAGGGCATGAATTTGCGCAGCGGAGGATGAGTTGTAAAAGTAGCCAACCTGAAGCGGCTTTCTGGAAAACAAAGTTTTTATCAGGTTGAGTATAATCGACAATTTTGAGATTGGAATAATGTGAATGGCCTTGGTGTACTTTTTCAGCACAGGAATGGCATCCTCATGCAAATCCCCGTCATTTAAAGTACATAGGATGATCTCATGGTGCTTTGAAAGTTGCTTTATCTGATGAAAAGCCCTTAGTTTATCTCCTTTCTCAGTAGGATATGGAACCCGGGGTAAAATAAAAAACAGTCGCATGAGGGTAGCTTGTGTCGGGCAAAAGTATGAAAAACTGGGTTATCCCCGAAGTTGTTGATAAAAAGCAATCAATTTTTGAATCAGAAAATTGGTGTTATATTTAGTTTCGATCAGTGAACGGGCTTTATTCCCGATCTTTACACATACATTATTATTGGTCACGCAAATGGAAATCATTTCGAAAAATTCGCAGGGAGCATCAGCGATCAGGATGTTTTCGCGATGTGTATAGCTGATTCCCTCTGCCCCGATGCTGGTTGAAATGATGGTTTTCCCGGCAGCCATTCCTTCGATAATCTTCACCCGGATGCCACTTCCCGAAAAAAGCGGCACAATCATGATGGCTTGTGATGCCAAAAAGTTGCGTGAATCCTCCACCTCTCCCAGAACCACAACATTGGGTAGTTTTAACGAAAGCATCCATTCCGGCATTGCCCGTCCTGCCAGGAAATATTTCAAATCGGGGAATTGGTTGTGAACATCGGGCCATACCTCTTTTAGAAACCATCGGACACCTTCCTGATTTGGAATCCAGTTCATCGAACCCAGTGAAAAAAGGGAGGGCACTTCAATTGCCCCAGATGAGTTTGCATACTTTTCGGGGTTGATGCCAAACGGAATATCAATAACCGGAACAGGGCCCTTCCTCGAATTTCCTTTACCAGATTTTTTGTCCATCATCCCATGGATGAGATTCTGAAAACAGGCTGCATCGGTAGGGGTTATTGCCACAATGCCATCACACTGTTGGACTGCGTTTTCTTCAAAATTCTTAAGGGTTCGGGCAAGGTGGCTGGTGTACCACTGTTTAACCGGATTTTTCGTCTCATCTGCAATTCTCTGCCAGATGAGATGTTCGATATTATGGGCACGAAGAATGATTTTAGCGGCAGAATGTTTCCTGATCGTACTGATGTACGGGCACATGAAGAGCGTTTCCAGTTGAACAATGTCATATTTCTCGGCCAGCAAAGCTGCAACAACCCGGACGCGAAATGATTCTGAAATAAAGCGCTGCACATGATAAGATTCTCCGGTAAAAAGGTTCAGAAAGGCATCAAATGGTTTCACGCGCAAATCGACCCCGATGAGCTCCATGTCTGTTTTGACCCGGTAATCTGCCGGAATCTCGCTTTCCTGAATGTTATATTTATAGGAATTAACGGCCAGTACTTTCACTGTGTGCCCCACACCCGTCAACCCTTCGATGAGCATGTTCATGGCCATCGGACCGCCCTCTTTAGGTGGCCAGGGAGATTTGTTGCACAAAAACAGGATTCTCATAGCCGGCGTTCCTTAACCTTGAATAATTTTTTAATAAAGGTCACCCAGGCATCCGCATCGAACAAAGAGGCATCGTTGGTTGCCTTGATGGTGAGGAAAATCCCGATGGGCATGAGCACAGCCGATGCAAACCATATTCCCTGCCAGGGAGGAACAACCCCTTCTACCGCATATTTTTCACCTGCAAATGAAATCACCCAGAACAAGATGAAAAACAGCGTGGAAATTACAGCAGGCATGCCCAAACCTCCTTTGCGGATAATGGCGCCAAGTGGCGCACCGATAAAAAAAAGCAGGAAGCAGGCAATGGAAAAGGAGAATTTTTTATGATAAACGATCTGATGTTTGAAGATCAGTTTATTTTTGTTATAGATGGATTCCTTGCTGGTGGTTAAATTCTCCCGGGAGCTTTTTGCCGCGTTCACTGCTGTTTCCAAAATTCCGTAGCGATCTTTGGCATTGAAATTAAATATCACAGAGGGATTGAAAATCTCAACCAACCCGGAATCGGCCCTGGCGCCATGTGATAATCTGGTATAGTACTTCAGGTTATTCATGTAGCTCAATTCCAAATTTTTCCGTTCCTCGGCCAGTTGCAGGGTAATGGAGTCGATAGAATGTCTCAACTGCCTGACATTCTGCATCTCGTAATTTTTCTTGAACAGGCTTTCATCGGTACGGGTCAGTTGAAATGCCGAGAGGTCAAACATCTGGTATTGTTTCGAAAACTCCGTACGCTGGAAAGGCCGGGTAGCCTCATTGTTTCGCAAATCAACCCGTTCTTCATAATTGGTGCCGTTGTAGAGACGGAATACCAGGAATTTTTTGTCGGGCGAAAGTTCCATCTTTCCCCATTCTGCTGTTGTAAGTGAAACATTTCCGATGTGTTTTGTATGGTCGTAAACCATAATATCGCGGATGGTGTTCCCGTCTTTTTCTTTTTTACCAACCCGGATCACAAAACCTTCGATGCCATCATAAAACATCCCTTCCTTCAGATTGAAAGCAAGCTTTTTCTCCCGCACATCGTATAATAATGAAAGGAACTTCAGGTTGGCCATGGGCAGAATCACATTGGAAAAGTAAAAAGCCAAAGCGCTGATACAGATGGATACCACAATAAGCGGACGCATCACCCGGCTCAGGCTGATACCAGCGGCTTTGATGGTAACCAGTTCGTAGTGTTCTCCCAGGTTGCCGAACATCATCAGGGACGAAAGCAGAATGGCAAGGGGTAACGCCAGGGGTACGAAGGTGGAGGAGGCATAAAACAGAAGCTTTACAATGATGTACCACTCGAGCCCTTTGCCCACCAGATCATCAATATACTTCCATACGAACTGCATCAGCAAAATAAAGAGTGCTATGAAAAAGGTCATCACCAAAGGGCCCAGGTAGGATCTTAAGATAAAGGTATCGAGTTTTTTCATGCAGAAATTGATGACCGTTGCAAAGATAATGAATAACGCAAAGGTTATAGTTGTATTTTTGTCTGTCGGAAAAACAAATACCACTAAGGCACTCAGGGCACTTAGTACCACTAAGTAGTATTTCTGAAAGTTCAAAAACAATTTTACGAGATGAAGTTAATTGAAGTTACAAACAAAAAAACAAGCAGGCAGTTCCTGAACATGGTGGATCGTATTTATAAGAATGATCCATATTATGTCAGACCGCTTGATTCGGAGGTTGAGTCGGTGTTTGATCCGGCACAGAACGGCTTTTTTAAACATGGTGAGGCGATACGCTGGATTCTGACAGATGATCAGGAACAGGTGATTGGCCGTGTTGCCGCTTTTATCAATCAAAATAAAGCATTCACCTTTCAACAACCTACCGGAGGGATAGGTTTTTTTGAGTGCATCAACAACCGCGACAAGGCATTTTTGCTTTTCGATCAGGCACGGGATTGGCTTGCCGCGCGCGGAATGATGGCCATGGATGGTCCTGTTAATTTCGGGGAAAATGATGTAAACTGGGGTTTGCTGGTTGACGGATTTACCCATCCCGGGTTTGGCATGAGTTACAACCCGCCCTATTACCGGGCTTTTTTTGAAGAATACGGTTTCAAATTTTATTTTGAGCAGGTTTCAAACCATCTCGACCTTACCAAGCCGTTTCCCGAACGTTTCTGGAAAATTGCCGAGTGGTGCATGCGCAAACCTGAACTCTCATTCCGACATTTCACCTATGCGGAAGCGGATAAATTTATCGGGGATATGAAGGAGGTTTACGATGATGCATGGAAATTTCATGAAAACTTCACCCCGATGGAGATCTCCACGTTGAAGAAGGGACTTGAAAAGGCAAAATCATTTCTCGACCCTGAAATGATCTGGTATGTTTACCACGAAAATGAACCGATTGCTTTTCTGATCCAGTTTCCCGACGTCAACCAGATTCTGAAGCACTTACATGGTAAGTTGCACATTTTGAATAAGTTAAAATTTCTGTGGCTAAAATACCGCAAAACCATTACCCGCACACGCATCGTGATCATGGGGGTTAAACCAAAATATCAACGCTACGGGGTGGAATCGGGAATTTTCTGGCATCTGAACGAAAAAATGAAGCATAAGCCACATATTACGGAGCTCGAACTCTCCTGGGTGGGCGATTTTAACCCTAAAATGCGGGCATTACACGAATCGGTCGGAGCTACCTTTGCCAAACGGCATATCACCTACCGGAAAATATTTTCAGATGATGTTGAATTTCAGCGTTCCACAATTATTCCTGTTGATACAAAGGAAAAAGCGATGCGACAAGGCTGAAACCTGTCAGGGTTTTAAAAACCTGACAGGTTTTGTCGGGATATCGCCAAAAGTTAAATTTTTGAAAAACTATTGCACGATAACAATATTTATAATACTTTTGTAATTCTGAAATAAATAAATCTACATTTGTAATCATTCATTTATTGTCAAACCAAAAACCAAAAATCATGAAGAAAGTTTTACTAATGAGCATGGCCCTTATCATCGGGCTGGCTGTTGTTGCTCAAAAACCCCAGATCAAAAATGGCGTTTTTGTCAGGAATTATCAAAAGGATCAAAAGGTTTCCATTGAACCTTTGCAATCAAACACGATGACAACGGTGAAAGCTAAACCGGCAAGTTTGAAAAGTGGCGATAACACTGATATCGTAACTGTTCTTAACCTCGGAACTTCTGCCAACTGTCTGGGATATTCAAGCGGAACCAGGCCGATGGTCTGGGCTGACGATGATCTGAATGTAGTAATCAATTTCCACAGAATGGGCCCCGGATCTACTCCTCCGAGTTTATCAGGCTACCTTGGCATGGATCTGGGTATTAACGGCGGAATGGAACAAGCCGACTGGACTCCGCAAATTCAGGCTTATAATTCCCTGATGACAGCGTCCCCCTACTGGTATGATGCCGGCAGGTATCCTTGTGCTGCAATCTACAACCCGACTGGAAACACAACCCTTTCAAACGCATATCTGGCCTTTTTTGCACCGAATTTTTGCAACATGGCTGCCAGCGGATTTGGTGGTTATGGTTATGGTACCATGAACCTGGTAAACTATGCCGACTCCTCTAAACATCTGAGGTGGTTTGACTCCAATCCCAATACCTATATCCCCGATGGCTATCATGTAACACAGGGTGGTTTGGCTTTTATGGTTGACGGAGGTTTTGATCCAATTTCCTCTACCTATGTTGGATATGTTACCTATGGACGCGGTGTGTGGAATGCCACAACGACCGATTTCGACTATACCTATTCAACAATTGATATCCCCACATTTGACAATATTGGTCTTGCCGATGTGAAAATTGCCGCTTCACCTGATGGCATGAAAGTATGGATGACCGCATTAGGCCAAATGGTCGGTTCTACCCCGCTTGTTGACTCATCCTATGCTCCCATTTATTTGAAATCAACTGACGGTGGTGTAACCTGGACCAATCCAATGCAGATTCAGCTCGATGGCCCCAATGGAATTTCCGGTATCAAAGATCATTTCAGCGATTATTTTATCGAAAATTTCTTTGTTGGTCCTCCCTTCCCAACCCGCGATGAGATACCTTATACCACAGCTTTCGACCACTCCATCAGCGTTGATGTTTGGGGAAACCTGCACATCGGTGTTGTTATCGGATATGCCCCGGGCGGTGCTTCTATCTCAACCGGTGTTGACAGTCTTCTGAATGTTTATGACATCTATACCGTCAATGATGGCGCTTCATGGCAGGCCGTTTTCATGGGAACTCTGAAAACTTTCCGTGGAACATGGGATACCTATACTTCTGACAACCGGACCTACATTTCCAGGAATAAAATTGGTGATAAAATGTTCTTTACCTACAATGATACCCGTATCGATGGTGAAGCAAACAACCAGAACCCGGATGTGTACGCCCGTGGTTTCGACCTCCGCCTCAACATGATTACCTCCGACAATGGTGTTGATCAGCACAACAATGTAACCTTCCTCAGCGACATTACACAGGAAGCTTACTGGCAGTGTACCTCCCCGATCGTGTTCACAGATAACAACAAGTTTACCCTGCCTATCTGTACCCAATGGGGCGCAGGCTTTGCTGCTGACGTAATGTTCAAGTATATTCCTGACTTCTCCTATGCACAAAGTGATTTCACGATTCCTACCAATGCAGCCCCGTGTCCGGTTGGCCTCGGCGAGAAAAACAAGGAAAGTGTATCATTGAATGTTTATCCGAATCCGGTGAAGGACATTGCCAAGGTTACCCTTACCCTCACTCAGACTTCCAATGTTACCATCAGTGTTACCAATCTTGTTGGTCAACAGGTGATGTCGCTGAACAAAGGCACCATGAATGCCGGCTCACAGCAATTCAGCATGGATGCAAGCAACCTTACCACAGGTGTTTACTTTGTAACCGTAAATGTTGACGGACAGAAATACACCCAGAAACTGGTTGTTGAATAGCCTTACTTATTTGACGCTTAAAAACCCTGCGGCTTGCCGCAGGGTTTTTTTTATCTTTGCACCAAATTACAAAACAGCAATGCTTTACACCGAAATCAAATACCTGGTAGGGAAAGAGATCATGCTGGAGTTAAAGCAGAAATACGTGCTGAATGGCATCCTGCTTTATCTCGTCTCCACCGTATTTGTTACCTACCTGGCCTTTGAGAACTCCATTACTGCCGAAACCTGGAATTCGCTTTTCTGGATCATCCTGCTGTTTGTGGCCGTGAACGGAATCTCGAAAAGTTTTTTGCAGGAGAATGCCGCCCGACACCTCTATTATTATACCATCGCAAGTCCGCAGGCGGTCATATTGTCGAAAATTCTATACAACCTTTTTCTGATGGCAATACTCTCCCTGCTTGCTTTTGGCTTTTTCATGATGCTCATGGGCAATCAGGTAGTCAACATTCCGCTGTTTCTGCTCGCCTTGTTGTTAGGGAGCCTGGGTTTGTCGTCGGTATTAACCATGGTTGCAGCCATTGCCTCCAGGGCCAGCCATAATTTTTCGCTGATGGCCATCCTGAGTTTTCCCATCATACTGCCTTTGCTCGCCACCCTGATGAAAGTTTCAAGAGCTGCACTAAGCAGCATGGATTGGTCGGAACTTTCCGGATTCCTGGTGATCCTGCTCACCATCAATGTCGCTGTGATCGTTTTGGCCTATCTGTTATTTCCGTACCTTTGGCGGGACTAAGGAAATGACGAATGACGAATGACGAATGACGAATTTGAGAGGGTAAGCGTATTTCGGATATCAGAATCAATTTATTCTGTAATGCAGATGGCTAAGAAAAAAAATCGTAAATCTAAAATCGCACATCATAAATGCTAAGAGATTGGTGGAAATATTTATCAGGAATCTTGCTGTTATATGCGATCATCGTTGGTTTTCAGGTTGATATTCCTGATACCATGATTCAGGAAACGATGCGCAACCTGTTTTATCATGTCGGAATGTGGTTTGGCATGATGGCCATGCTTGTGACCGGGTTCGTTTTTAGTCTGAGATATTTGCGAAAATTCGATGAAGCCGAGGATATCATGGCAGTGGAGGCTGTAAATGTGGGACTGATGTTTGGATTTCTGGGTATTTTCACCGGGATGATCTGGGCAAACTTTACCTGGGGCTCACCCTGGGTGAAAGATCCCAAACTAAACGGTGCCGCCGTTGGGATGTTCGTTTATCTGGCCTATATGATTCTTCGGGGATCCATTGACGATGTGCATAAACGTGCCAAAGTAGGCGCGGTATATAATATTTTTGCCTTCTTCCTTTGGATTGTCTTTGTGATGGTACTCCCCCGGCTGGCCGGCGAGAGCATTCATCCCGGAAAGGAGTCTCCCCCGGTACTTCCGATGCATCTGGAACCGTCGATGCGAATTGTGTTCTATCCGGCAATGGTTGGATGGATTTTGCTCGGTTTCTGGATCATGAATATTCGGGTGAGAATCAGGAAGCTGCAATTGAGAATTGAGAATTGAGCGATGAAGGTTGATGGTTGTTCCTGGTTTTGCTGTTGCCTGTTGCTCTTTAAATTTTGTTACTAATCAGTCGCATTTATAATCGGCAATGACATTCAAAGCAGGCAA
>DYQT01000112.1 GCA_020719165.1 Draconibacterium orientale
GCTCCAGTGCGTCTTCCGGATTAACTTCAATAAATCGCGCATAATTTACAATAGCGAAAATCAGGTCGCCGAGCTCATCTTCTTTCCGTTGATGAGATGCCCCGGTCTCAACCATCTCTTTAAGTTCGTTCAACTCTTCAAGCACTTTATCCCATACCTGCCCGGGTTGCTCCCAGTCAAATCCGACACCGCTGGCTTTCTCCTGAATCCTGAAGGCCTTCACCAGGGCCGGAAGTCCGGCAGGAACACCTGAAAGGACTGACTTGTTGCCCTTTTCCTTCAGCTTAATCCGTTCCCAATTATCATGTACCTCTTTGGCATCTTTAACAACCACATCCCCGAAAATATGAGGATGACGATTAATCAGTTTGGCTGTTATGCTCTCTATTACATCCTTGATGTCAAACAGGTTCGTTTCCGAAGCAATCTGCGAATAAAAAACAAGATGAAGCATCAAATCGCCCAACTCCTTTTTTACTGACTCCATATCCTTCTGAAGAATTGATTCGGAAAGCTCATAAGTCTCCTCAATCGTAAGATGCCTCAGCGAATCTATCGTTTGCTTTTTATCCCATGGACACTTGGTCCTGAGTTCATCCATTATCTCCAACAACTTCTGAAACGCGGCAATTTTCTCCTCCATCATTTATATTTTAAGCAAAAATAAGCATTTCAGATTTGTTGCGTTAATAATATTCAGATTTGTCAATGACAATGATGGTAAATGGACAATTCATGATAAATTTGTCACCCGGAAAAAGAGGAACATTTTTTGAATATAGCACTGATATACAGCAACCATCATATTCGATTGGTTAGTTTAATGGTTGGATTGCTCCTGTCGTCACTCACCGTAGCAGCCCAGTTTGAACACAAATTGTTTTCATCGAATATGATCGTTGAAGGCAAGCTGCATTATGGATTTATTTATGCCCAACACCTTGAGATGGAGTTGTTCAACGCCCACTTTCCATCATTTGAATTCACCATTCAACAAATAACTTACGGGAAGCACAAGTGGGAACGTGATTACAACTACCCCTTGATCGGTGTAACGTTTTTATATTCAGCCCTGGGAAACAGCCCTTCTCTGGGCCAGTCCTATGCCTTGATGCCATTCATCAATTTCCCGCTATTCAAAAAAAAGGATCTGATGTTCGGATTTCGTCTCGCACTCGGACTGGGATACCTGACAAAACCATTTGACCGGATCAACAATTATAAAAATCTGGCCATCGGCTCCCACTTCAACGCTGCTGTAAACCTTTTAATTGAAGCCCGGTACCGCATTAATTATTTTTTGACAGTCACCTCCGGGATAAGTCTTCAGCACTTTTCAAATGGCTCTCTGAAGCTGCCAAACTACGGGTTGAATGTCCCTTTGCTTAACGTTGGAGTCGCCCTCCGCCCTTTTAAAGCCAACCAAAACATCGACGATCGGTTTTATGCACCAACTGATCCCTATGAAGCAATCATTTATAAAACCCTGGAATTCAACATTGGGGGGTTGGTCGGTTACAAAAATATGCAGGCTGTTTTTGGACAGAATTTTATTGTGTTTCACCTTTTCGAGAACACCTTTTTCCGTATCAGTAAAAAAAGCAAAGTAGGTTTTGGACTTGATTTTTCATACGACCCTTCACAGTTAAAAATACTGGAACAAAACGGAACTCCGGTTCACAATAACCTGAGCATCATACGTCCCGGAATCAACGGAGCCTATCAATTGGTGATGTCAAAGGTCGGATTTATCTTTAATATGGGTTGTTATCTTGGCGGTAAGGAAAAAAGCAACGGCCCTCTGTATGAAAAATTTGCTTTCCAATATAATTTTTCAAAAGATTTTTTTGCCACCATCATGCTTAAGGTCCATTGGGGACGAGCCGATTACATAGGTTGGGGTCTTGGTTACAAATTCGATGTTAAGTATGGGAAAAAGACAATCAGATAATTTACGCTTCAGGCATGGTATTTTCCTGACATTGATCCTTGTTTTGGTCATTCTCCTCCATGGATGTTCCAAGGATGGCGGGGTTTGTGTATCGAACAGCGGTCCGCTGACCCGACAGGTTAGAAACATCAATAATTACAACCAGATTGATCTGAATGACAATGTAAGTCTTTTCCTTTCAAATGATACAAATCAGGAAGTGGTTGTTGAAGCTGGAAGAAATATCCTTGGCGGCATTATAACAGAGGTAGAAAACGGGCATTTAACGATCGGTAATACAAATACCTGCAATTGGCTGAGAGATTACAGCAAACCTATTAACGTTTATTTATCTGCCAGCAAAATCTGGAAAATATCATACAATGGTTCCGGCGATGTTTCATCTACCGATACATTAAAACTTGACTCCCTAACCGTTGAGGTATGGGGCGGATGCGGCACCATTGATCTGACCCTCAATATCTGGAAAGGAAACTTCAGTCTGAATATGGGCACGGTTGATTTCAGGCTCAGGGGTATAAGTGCCATAACCGCCGTTTATACAGAAGATTACGGTTTATATGACGGGAGAAATCTGACAACCGGCTACACCTACATCACCAGCAAGGGATCAAATGATTGTTATGTGAGGGCCACAAATTCACTCGATGCCACAATTGGATCCATCGGAAATATCTATTATTCCGGGAATCCTGCTTCGCTGAAGGAGACAATAAACGGAACAGGCAAGATCATTCCCTTTTAAGATCAGTAGGCGCGGGCAAAAATGACCCGCTGACCGGAAGGTCTTCCTGAGAAAATGCATTTCCCGGCTTCTGGCAGATTGTTTAATGGAATAACCCTGATGGTAGCTTTCGTCTCCTCCTTTATCCGCTCCTCTGTCTCTGCAGTGCCATCCCAGTGTGCTGAAATAAAACCGCCTTTTTCATCCAGCACCTTTTTAAACTCATCCCAGGTATCAACCCTGAAAGTATTGTTTTCGCGGAACGACAACGCCCGGTCGTACAAGTTCGTCTGTATCTGATCCAGTAAATGAACAATCTTGGTTTCCAGGTCGGTAAGTTGCAATACCTCTTTCTCAAGGGTGTCCCTGCGGGCAACTTCAATGGTTCCCTGTTCTATATCTCGAGGCCCTACTGTCAAACGCACAGGTACTCCTTTGAATTCATACTCAGCGAATTTCCATCCCGGCTTATGGGTATCCCGGTTGTCATATTTCACCGATATACCCTTGGCCTCCAGGGCCATTTTTATCGGATGAACTGTGGCAGAGATCAGCTCTAGTTGTTCCGCAGTTTTGAACACGGGAACTATAACAACCTGGATTGGCGCAAGTTTTGGTGGCAAAACCAATCCATTATCGTCTGAATGCGACATGATGAGGGCTCCCATTAAACGGGTAGAGACCCCCCATGAAGTCGCCCAAACATAGTCAAGCTGGTTTTCACGGTTCAGAAATTTTACATCAAATGCTTTGGCGAAATTTTGTCCTAAAAAATGTGAAGTACCTGCCTGCAAGGCCTTACCATCTTGCATCAGCGCTTCGATGGCATAGGTTTCAATGGCACCGGCAAACCGTTCGGCGGGTGACTTGGTTCCTTTGATTACCGGAATGGCCATCCAATTTTCAGCAAAATCGGCATAGATGTTCAACATGGTTTCAGCTTCGGCGACAGCCTCCTCCCGGGTTGCATGAGCCGTATGCCCTTCCTGCCAGAGGAACTCAGTTGTTCTGAGAAACAAGCGTGTGCGCATCTCCCAGCGTACTACGTTTGCCCATTGATTGATCAATATCGGAAGGTCACGATACGATTTAATCCAATTTTTATACGTATCCCAAATGATGGTTTCAGAGGTTGGTCTGACGATAAGCTCCTCCTCCAATTTCGCATCTTCATCCACAATGATCCCCTTTCCATCGGGTGAGTTTTTCAGACGATAATGGGTTACAACGGCACATTCTTTGGCAAAACCCTCCACATGGCTGGCCTCTTTGCTGAAAAATGATTTTGGAATGAAAATCGGGAAGTAGGCGTTTGAGTGGCCGGTTTCTTTAAACCTTCTGTCAAGCACTGCCTGTATTCTTTCCCAGATGGCATATCCATAGGGTTTGATAACCATACATCCGCGTACTGCAGAATTTTCGGCCAAATCGGCCTTGATAACCAAGTCGTTGTACCATTGAGCATAATTATCTGCCCGTGTTGAAAAATCTTTAGCCATTTTACAAGTTTGGTATGAGATTTGTTAATTTTCGTGTCGCATTTTATGACGGTAAAAGTACGAAAATTATCCCTATCCCTTTAATGCAAACCAAACACAAGATTTAAAATCGAATGCCTTATGAAAAATTCAATCTGGATTATCGCAATCATCGCTTTGACGATCAGCGCATGCACCTCACAAAAGCAAGCAACTTCCTATGTCAACGATGATGTTTACAATTCAACCTCCCAGCCGCAAAAAGTACAGTTCGCCTCAACACCTTCAACAAGCCAGGGTACTCAGGTAATCATAGCACCTGACAGATCAAAAGTTCAGAAACCCGCGTCATCCACCTTCGAGAATGATTACAATGACTATTCTTATTCCAGCAGGATTGATCGTTTCAATACCCAGGACACAACAGTGGGATATTTTGATGAGGCCTATTCCGGTTCCACATCCGATGTAATTCAAAGCAGCAATGATCCAAATGTGTCGATTTACCTTGGATCCGGATACGGTGGGTATTATAACCCCTCCTTTTCCTTTGGATATGGATGGGGTTATCCCTATTCAAGCTGGGGTTGGGATTACGGATGGGGATGGGGCTATCCCTATTATTATGGCGGCTACGGCCCATGGTATGGCTCATATTACAATCCATGGTACTACTCTTGCTGCTATTGCTACGGATACAATGAATATTATCCACCATATTACGCCTCTAATAATTACTACGGCCCCCGAACATCGTTACACAGATCAGACGGCGGCGCCTACTCCTCTAATTCCCGCGCTGCATCGACAAGCAACAACAGTGCATTTAAACGCATTGAACAGCGCAATGGCACCACCTCATACTCCAGGAGTTCTTCCCAATCTACCACCCGCAATGCCACACCATCAGGCCAAACCGTAAGAAGCACCGGACGCACCACACCAGTTAATCAGGAAAAATACAGATACACCCGTCCGGCAAATGACCGTCAGGCAGGCGCACAGCGCACCACTACCCAAAAAACGACACGTACTCAGGCTCAAGCCAGAACCCAGCAGCCAACCCCAAGGTACATAAAACCGGAAAATGTCAATCCGGCCCAACGTTCAGGATCTGCTCAAAGTTATTCTTCTCCTGTTTACCGTCAACCTAAATCCAGCAAGGAATACCTTGCACCGAGATCTCAAAACCAGGGTTCTGCACGTTCAACCAATCAGAATACCGCAGTACGAAGCGGGTCGGGGACAACCAACAACGGATATCGCCAACCCTCAACACAAGGCAACAGCAATAGAACCTATAGTGCTCCGACACGATCAGGTTCATCAGGCAGCGCTTCTCCGCGCTCAAACACAAACTATTCGGCCCCAACACGGTCGGGAAACGCCACCCCTTCACAGCCAGCAAGATCAGGAAATAGCGGATCTTATTCAACGCCATCAAATTCCAACAGCGGTGGAAGTTATTCTGCACCGTCAAGGTCAGGAGGAAGCGGTGGAAGTTCCCCTTCCGGTGGCAGTGGAAGCAGTAGTGGCGGTGGAAGACGTCGGTAATCTATTTCAAACTATCAAGACTGATTCTCATGAAAAAAGCACTCATAATTACACTGTTATCCCTCATCTCCTATTCGCTGGCATTTGCACAAACAGCTGAAGATGCACTCCGCTATTCCCGTGTTTTTTATAGTGGCACAGCCAGATTTAACGGACTTAGCGGAGCATTCGGTGCCGTTGGCGCCGACTTCTCAACACTGGCAATCAATCCTGCAGGAATCGGATTATACAAAGCTTCCGAAATCACTCTGACCCTGGCCCCAAACATCAGTTATTCCTCCACCAATTACAACGGAACAATTTCAACTGATGATAAAGTGAGCATGGGTTTTGGAAATTTTGGTGTCATCTTCAGCATCAATCCATACACACGGAATAAATCCGGCGTACTTAAGAACATCAATATTGGTTTTGGATTTAACCGTCAAAATGACTTCAACAACCATGTGGCAATCAACGGCATAAATACAAAAAACTCCCTGATGCAAAGTTATGCCAACATTCTCAATGAAGAGCGCACCCCCGAACAATACGTACAGGAGGATTTTCCATTCGACATCGGATTGGCCTATGCCACGAATTTGGTTTATCACGATTCGGCCACCGACAAATATTATTGTGATGCCATGTACGGGGGAGTGATTCAAAATAAGTTTATCGACACCTACGGTTCAATGAATGAACTTGATTTTTCGATTGGGGCCAACTTTTCTGACAAACTTTTTGTGGGCATGACTTTTGGTGTGCCAACCATCAATTATTATGAGAACAGCATATACAAAGAGACCCGCACCGCTGATACAATCCCTAATTTTATTTCCCTGAGCTTCACTAACAATCTTCATACACGCGGAACCGGAATCAATTTTAAACTTGGCATTATTTACAAACCAGCTGATTGGGTCAGGTTTGGAGCCAGTGTTCACACACCAACCTGGTACCCCAGTATGCGTGATCAATGGTCGAGCAGCATGGAATCGAGATTTACTAATTCTGACTGGAATGCATATGCGTATTCACCACTTGCATATTATGACTACAGTTTAACCACCCCATTCCGCGCTCTGGGCAGTATGGCATTCATCATCGGACAGTATGGCCTTATCAGCACCGATTATGAATATGTCAATTATTCCCAGGCTCGTTTTAATTCTTCAGAGGATGATTTTAAAACTATAAATGACCAGATCAGCGCAGATTACAAATCCTGGGGAAATATCAGAGTCGGAACAGAATGGAGGTTGTCGAACTTCAGGATCAGGGGCGGCTTCGGATACTTCAGCAATCCATACAACCGGGGGACAAACGACAGTGAACGGTTTCAGGCATCGGGCGGGTTTGGCTACCGCGCAAAGAAATTTTTTGCCGATGTAACCTACGTATGGTCAAAGATGACCCAGAATTATTACCTTTATGATGAGACGATGGTGAACCCCGCGAATATCAGCTACTACACGAATACTATTTCAACTACGATCGGTTTCAGGTTTTAACAAGCCTCGGTTGAATCCTTCTCAAACCAGCCTTTGCCTTTTGGTGAAGGCTGGTTTTGTATTCGGCAGGATTAATTGAAAGGCAGAGATTATAGATGCTGTCGGCTTTTACATAATCTCCGCGATTTTCATAAAGCAAGCCCATCTGGAAAGCAGCGCCGGCAGCAAAATACCAAGGTTCAGACCTTCCCCTTGTCACAGTTTGATTATAGTATTCAAGGGCTTTGGTCAAATTTCCTGTTTCATGGTAAATTCTTCCAAGGCGGTAGGTGTACTCTATCAAATCTCTTCTTGATTTAACGGTTGTTTTTATCGGGTTATTCAGCAATTCGTTGATTGCCTGATCAAAATACCCTCCGTCGAACAACAACCTTGCACGGAGTAGAACAGGGTTCGGGCAGAGTCTGTTTTCAGCTTCGTAGGCAGCCTGTTTGTCTTCATCAACCACAGAGGCCCCATGGGTCATTACCTGATCAAGCTTTTGATGATAGCCCATTGAATCACCCTGTAAAATATCAATCCATCCCAGTTTTTGTTGGGCAGAACGGATGTAATTCCTCCCCCTGAAGCTGTCGAGGAACCGTTTAAAACAAGCAGCAGCGGTGAAATCCAGTTTATTAAGTCGCGCCATGCCCTCGAGGTAATCAAGGTAGTAGAAAGGGAATGTTTGGGAAAGTGAGAGTCGCTCCCGGAGTACCATCAATGCTTCGTCATTAAAACCATTTTTCATCAGGATGTTAGCCCTGACAAAAATCAGCAAAGGGCTTTTAAACATTTGATCTTCATCAGGTTTATCTTTAAACAAATCGAGTACTGACAAGGCCTCTTTTTTTTCCTTTTGAATGTTCAATGTCAGAAATGCAAGGAAAAAAGCAGCTTGCGTTTTATACATTCGGGTAATTTTATCATTACCCGAATAGGTGGCTATCTGACGAATTTCCCTCAGCCCCAATTCGGCAGATCCATCCAGCCCAATCAGATTGCTCACCCATTTGTAGTTATCCGGCACAAGACCCGTTATGACATGAACCACACCCAATCCTGATTTGTTAATGACAAATGACGGGTACTTTTTTTCGTTAGCTGAAAATAGGGCATGTGCTTTTCTGATTTCAAATGCTGCTGTGGTATAATCTCCAAATTTCAGTCGAGCAATAGCCCACTGCAGATAAACTTCTCCAAGATAAAAATTGTAATAGGGGGAATCCTGATCTCCCTTTTCCAAAATCTTAATACGATCACCTTTATTCCCTTTCAGCCGATTATACTCATTAGATTCTTCTCCAATGATCAGCGTTAAAAAATCGATGTAATTATCGAGGTAAACAGGAACCAGGTTTTCGGGATTTACATTCCTTTCCCTCAATATCAGGCTATTTGCCTCTGAAAACCGCAGTGTCATAATTGCCTGATACGCTTGCTGGCAATTTGTGTTAAAATCGAATTGAGCCTGTATCCGGGGGATAAAAAGAAGAAAGGCACCCACGATCAGAATGAACCTGATTTTGGGTGCCTTCCACACTATCATGTTAATGACCATCAGCTCATTGCATTCACGATTCCATCGTCAACCAAAATGCGTCCACAGTATTCGCAAACAATTATTTTTTTATGCATTCTGATATCAAGCTGATGTTGCGGGGGGATTTTGTTAAAACAACCGCCACATGCATCACGTTCGATTTGAACCACCGCAAGGCCGTTGCGTGCATTTTTCCGGATGCGCGTATAGGCTGTCAGCAACCGTTCCTCGATGAATTGCTTATTTTCTTCGGAGGTTTTAATCAGATCGTTTTCTTCCTTTTCAGTTTACGCAATAATGTCGTCCAGTTCATTGCGTTTGATTTCGAGGTCATTTTTACGATCGGAGAGTAACTTCTGGTATCTTTCAATCTCTTCTTTTTTAAGGTCAAGGTTGATCTGGAACTCTTTGGCTCTTTTTTCCGACAATTGAATTTCAAGGTTCTGGTATTCAATTTCCTTTGTCAGGGAATCATATTCACGGTTGTTGCGAACATTCATTTGCTGATCTTCATACTTTTTAATCAAAGCGATCGCATCCTTCACCGCGGTTTTCTTTTCTGTAATGGATTTCTCCATCACGAGGGTCTCCTGTATGTGATTGTCAACGCGTGTTTCGAGGCCGGCAATTTCATCTTCAAGATCCTGGACTTCCAGTGGTAATTCACCTCTGATGATTCTGATTTTATCAACCTGTGAATCAACCTGTTGCAAGCTATAGAGTGCTATTAATTTTTTCTCGATGGTTATTTCGACTTTTTCTTCGGCACCCTCTGATTTGGCTTTGGGAGCAACCTTGGCCGCGGCTTTTTCTCCGGTCGCCTCGTCACTCTTTGCAACATCTGCTTTTATCGGAGCAGCCTCCTGAGCAACAGGGGGCTTGGCCAATTTTGATGGTTTGGAAGTAGCGATTGGCGTGCTTGTTGTTTTTGCCATAAACTCTTTTTTAAAAATAATGAACAGGATTGGTGATTACTTCTGAAATAAGGAATGCAAAATTAGGAAATTTTTCAATAAGCGCAGCATAAAGCCATTCTTTTACCCCTTGCTCACTTTCATAATGACCAATATCAGCAAGCAGTAACTTTTGTTCCCCATAAAAAAAGTCATGATATTTTAAATCTGCTGTTAGGAAAACATCTGCATTTGCGTGCAAAGCCTCCCCGATCAGAAAACTGCCGGAACCTGTACAAAGGGCAACGGTTTTAACCGGGCGTGTAAGAAATGTTGAATGTCTGATTACGGGTATGTTGAGAATCGCTTTTAACCTTTTTAAAAATTCAACCGCATCGCATGGGGTATCCAAATCTCCGATGATCCCAGCACCTGCCTGAGAAAGTTTATTCGCCAGAGGATAAAGATCATACGCTACCTCCTCATAGGGGTGAACGGCGAGGAGTGCCGCGATGATTTCGTTTTCAAGGCGGCGGGGTAATACCACCTCTATTCTGGTCTCCCTTTCAACATGTAGCTCATTTATTTTTCCAACAAATGGGTTCGCAAAATCGTTTGCTCTGAAAGTTCCCTCACCATCAACGTTGTAGCTACATGAATCGTAATGTCCAATGCGGCCTGCTCCGGCATCAAAAAGAGACTGCCTGACCATTGCCGCATGCTCAATCGGGCAATACACGGCCAATTTTGATAACAATCCTGCCCGGGGATTCAATATCCTGTACCCGGAAATACCTAATTTAGCAAAAACCCACGCATTCAGTCCGTGAAGGGTGTTGTCGAGATTGGTGTGGATCGCGTAAATGGCAATATTGTTTCTGATGGCCATCGTAATTATTGCCGTTTCAGGCTGCCCGGCAGTAATTTTTTTTAGTCCTTTGAAAATGAAAGGGTGATGTGCTACAATTAAATTACACTGGTGCTTTATTGCTTCAGCCATCACCGTTTCGGTGAGGTCGAGGCATAGCAATGCACTGCGAAAATCGCTTTGCGGATCGCCCAGCAGCAATCCGGAATTGTCATAATCTTCCTGCAGTGAGAGCGGACATAAAGATTCGAGATATCCAGTGATTTCGGCAATTTTCATGATCCTGAATTTTCAAAAACCAAAGGTACGCTTTTCCGGCATCTTCAGGCTCAATATTTCACCTGTTTGTTGTTGATAATCGAGTAGGCCGCCCCGCCGGCATCGCCGGCAGGGCGGCCTACTCGATTATGCCTTCGTGCTTTGTTTTCATCCGAATATTGTCAATTGTTTTT
>DYQT01000356.1 GCA_020719165.1 Draconibacterium orientale
TCGACAACGACGGCGACCTCGACCTGGTATTCAATAACATCGATCAGCAGGTGAGTTTGTATGAAAACCGCGCAATGGTTGATTCAACCCACTATCTCAACCTTCGTTTTGGTCCGGAATTCCATGATAGCGATATCATTGGCGCCAGGGTTTGGCTTTTTAATAATTCCAATATGCAATTCAATGAGTTTTATCCATTCCGCGGATATAAATCGACTGTACATGACGAAATCCATTTCGGCCTTGGAAATCAGCAAGCCATCGACTCACTTATCGTCATTTTATCTGATGATCGAAAAATAAAACTACAAAATGTCCGGGGTGATACTACATTGGTTCTTGCTGATTCACATTTCACAGCGGGGCAAGTCACGACCAGTTTTAACACAAATAATCATGATGTTCATTTTACTGATATCACGAAAGAAACAGTTGGTTTGGTAAGCCATGTACAGGCAGCGGCAAACGACTTTGAAATCACACCTACCCTGTTGCACAGTCTATCACATGCAGGTCCGTTTTTAAGTGTTGCTGACGTAAACGATGATAGATTATCTGATATTTATATGACCGGTGATCGTGGGATTGCCGGCCATTTATTGATTCAAAAATCCTCCGGAACATTTTCAAATACGTCATTATTGCTTGATAGTATTTCGCATGAAGCAGCATCGCTTTTTTTTGATGTGGATAATGATGGAGATTCTGATCTCTGTGTTGTATCAGGCGGTTATGCCTGGCCTGATGGCCATTCGAATTACCAGGATCGGTTATTTCTGAATGATGGCCTTGGGAAATTCACCTATTCCCCGGAGGCATTACCACACAAAATATCTTCCGGATCGTGCGCAATAGCGGCTGACTACGATAATGACGGTGATGCAGACTTGTTCATTGGAGGCAGGGTTGCAGGAAGGGCATATCCGGAAACGTCGAAAAGCTACCTACTTCGCAATGATGGAGGTAGATTTACCGATTGCACGGAACTGCTCGACGGCAAGGATGGCAAGCTCGGAATGGTTACTTCGGCGGTTTGGACGGATGTGAATGCAGATGGGTTTCCGGACCTCCTTGTAGTTGGTGAATGGATGGCAGTGACATTGCTGGTCAATCAACAAGGTAAATTCATCGATCGATCCGTCGAGTTCGGCCTCGCAAACACCGAGGGCTGGTGGAACCATATAAACAGCGCCGATCTGGATAATGACGGGGATATGGATATGATACTTGGAAACTATGGCCTCAATACATTTTATAAGACCTCTATAGAAAAACCGATAAGGATGCACGTAGCTGACTATGATCAAAATGGAAAACCAGATCCGGTGGTATCGCATTTTGTAGGAGATAAAACATATATCGTTCATCCGCTGTCAGTACTCATTGCGCAGATACCCGGCATAAAAAAAAGGTTCACCACTCATTCCGCCTTTGGAAAGGCCACCTACGAAGAGTCATTCAGAGAAGAAGAAAAAGCCCTTACAACTATTTTTTACTGCAAAATGCTTGAAACGGTAGTGCTGGAAAATGTGGATGAAAAATCACTTAAAATCCATAGCCTGCCAATGGACGTGCAATTTGCCCCGGTTTTTGGTTCGCTTGCCAGGGACTTAAATGGCGATGGATTGTTGGATATAATCCTGGTTGGGAATGATACCCACGGCGAAACGATCACCGGATATACGGATGCATCCTTTGGTAATATGCTTTTAAATCAGGGAAATTTTCAATGGAAATCGGTACAGCCAAATGAATCTGGATTTATTGCTTCAGGCGACAAGCGGGTTATTGTAAACATTTCACTTGGGACAGGTAAGGAGGCTTTTGTTGTCAGCGAAAACGGAGGGTTATTAAAAGTCTATACCGCGACTCAAAAAGAAAAAGGTCACAGTATTCTCAAATGAACAATGGTAATATGAACAACAGAATAATATTTTTTGAAACATGAAAACACATATGCAAAAAACAACCTGGTTCGCAGTCTTATGGATCCTGACAACATTTTTTCAGGTAATAGCCCAGGACAAATGGACAATGAGTTTCCCTGAAGATGCATTCACAAATGATGCATTACTGGATCTCAGTTACCTGAATGAAGCAACCGCCGGGGACAATGGATTTATAAAGCTTTCCGAAGATGGAAACGACTTTGTCAACGGAAATGGTGAGACCGTCCGTTTCTGGGCCATCGGTGGCGGTGATGCGGCAAGACACGATGCATTCAGA
>DYQT01000113.1 GCA_020719165.1 Draconibacterium orientale
CTTCATAATGGTCGCGCATGAGGTTCATCACATCATGAACGCTGATTTTTTTATCGGGTTTGATCCACAGGGGCATACGATTGGTGGGGTAGTCGAATTTACCTTTGGTGATATGGCCCATGGCATAATCCTGGTATTGACCCATCGTGGAGTTAACCCGGTTGAACATGGCCCACACCCGTGCTTCGCACGCTCTGGCACCGCTGAAATCGAGCGGGGCATAGGTGTCGGAAAAACTAAATTCATTATCCTCCCCATTAAACCAGTTCATCTTACGGGCAAAAGTGATCACATCGGGGGAATAGATACAATTTTCAGGATCGTTCAACGGAAACTGGGTGATACGCGGGTGGTTCGCGTGGCCGCTCACATACCCGTCGGGAATGCGCCTTGCAACCCAAACCGCACCTTTCTCTACTTTTCCTTTTCCGATCATCTCGAGGATCCAGGCCTCATTGGCATCGGAAATTGAAAATGACTCCCCGCTGCTGGCATAACCGTGAGCCGCAACAAGTTCACCGAAGATTTTGATCGCTTCGCGCGCTGTTTTAGCGCGTTGCAGTGAAATATAAATGAGCGCGCCATAATCGATGATGGCTCCGGGTTGTTCTGCAAGCTCTTCGCGCCCCCCAAAGGTAGTTTCACCGATGGCAACCTGATGTTCATTCATGTTCCCGATTACATTGTAGGTGTGTTTTACCTGCGGGATTTTGCCAAGAGGTTTTCCGGTATCCCATTCCACCACATCAAACATGGAGCCGGCAGGCCAGTTGCTGGCGGGCCAATGGTATAACTCTCCAAAGAGTGTGTGAGAATCGGCCGAATAGGTAATCATCACCGACCCATCTGTTGTGGAGCCTTTGGTGAAGATGAAGTTTGTACAGGCCATCGAATGAAAACCGAAGCCGGCAAGCAGAAGGAACAGGAAGAGAAGGGATTTCCTCATAAATAATAATTTTTAAATGACAGATTGAATGAATGACTGAAAAGCGATATCTCACTTTTATCGCCGTCAAAATTACAAAAAAATCCTGACAGATTATCTGCCCGTAAAGTTGTTGCGATGGTGGGAAATAATGTGGAACAGGAGACAGAGAAAATCTGTAAATTTGTCGCTTGGTATATCAGAGGATTATGAAAAAAACATGGGTGCTCTTTCTTCTTGCAATATGTTCCATAGGGAGTTATGGGCAGGATTCGACTGCAAAGCCGAAAAAAGTCCTTAACAGAAATATGGGATTTGAGTTTTCGGCAGGGTATTCGGTGCCTTTGGGTACCTATGCTTCGGCTGACCGGCAAGACAAAAAATCGGGTTATGCAACCGGTGGATGGCAGGCACAGTTAACTTTCGACTGGCTGGGCAACAGGGGTTTTGGTTTGGCGATTCAATATACCTATCAGCGTAATCCAATGAAGAGTGCATCAAACCTGGTTTATCCTTACCCGGGCCAGATACCTGACAATCACAACGCAGTTTGGAGCAATCATTACCTCCTCCTTGGGCCTGTATTCATGAAAACGATCAAACGAGTTGCAGTTGATGCCAAGATGCTGGGTGGGGCAATTGTCAGCTCAAGTGAGAATTTTGACACGCCAAATCCATCAGATACAACGGGTTTGAGCGCCAATAGCAACATTGCCACCGGTTTTGGCTATCAGGTGTCGGTGGGGATCGGATATGCAATTTCTTCTCATTTTGCACTCAAATTTAATTTAGCCCTGATGGGCGGATGGCCTGGAAAAAGCAGGCAATACGGATCACAACTCATCGGTTATGAGGCGTATAAAGATCCGATAACCGGTATTGAATACGTGGTTCCGATTTATTCAGCCCCGATTGACTATGATATTCAAAAAATAGTGACGACCCTGAACCCATCATTCGGCTTGATTTACAGGTTTTAATTTTTAATGCCCGCTTATGTACCGCAAAATATTAACCCTCATCACCGCTCTCTTTATCTCAACGTCCGGCTTGTTTTCTCAGGTTAGCATTCACGACTCCACCATCTTTACCCCGATGATTTATGCTACTTACGGCTATCAGTTTCCCGGTGGTGATCTGGCAAAGCTATTTGGGAGCAATTCCAGCATCGGCGGCGGGTTCGTTCTGAAAACAAAGCATAACTGGATGTTTGCCCTGGAGGGAAATTTCCTGTTCGGACAAACAATAAAAAACAGCGATTCGCTGCTCAGGATCATATCTACTCAGGAAGGACTTATCATCGATGCCAACGGTTACTACGCCGACATTGTATATTATGAACGTGGATATAATTTCTTTTTTAAATTCGGAAAGGTGATCCCCCTGCTTTCACCAAATCCCAACTGCGGGTTTACGCTGCTGGCCGGGGCCGGATATATCCAGGACAAGATCAGGATTCATAACCCCGGGAATACCGCTCCCCAATTGTTTGGAGATTATAAAAAAGGCTATGATAAGCTGAATGGAGGGATAGCCGTTACCGGCTCTCTGGGATACATGTATCTCAGCAATACCCGGTTGTTGAATTTCTCGGTAGCGTTTGAATTTATGCAGGCCTGGACAAATCCATACCGTAAACGCGATTTTGATACCGGAAAACAGGATACCCGAAAATTAAGCAGCCAGTTTTATACCATTAAAGTTTACTGGATGATTCCGCTATACCGCCGGGTACCAAAGCAGTTTTATATGTATTAAGGAAGGTGAGTGGATTAACCGATAATCGGATACACAGGAGCGCAAACAGGAAAGGCAAACAGCAAGAATGCGTTTGATATATTCAGCAATTATTTTTTGTTATGGTTTGTCGGTTCGTCTGGCAGCCATATTCAATCATAAAGCCAGGCAATGGGTCGACGGGCGCAGGGGACTGTTGGGACACCTTGAAGGATTACTGTGTAATGTTGACCGATCCATTCATCCCATCACCTGGTTCCATGTCTCCTCTCTTGGCGAATTTGAGCAGGGCAGACCGGTTATCGAGGCTTTCAGAAAACAGTGGCCTGACAAAAAGATCCTGCTTACCTTTTTTTCTCCCTCCGGGTATGAAGTTCGGAAAAATTATGATCAGGCTGATTTCATATGCTATCTGCCACTTGACACCCCCGGAAATGCCGGCAGATTTCTGGAAATTGTGCAGCCTGAGGCTGTTTTTTTTGTTAAATACGATTTCTGGTATAACTACCTGAATGCGATTCACGAAAAGCAAATCCCACTTTTTTTTATTTCGGCCCTTTTTCGTGAAGGCCAGCATTTTTTTAAATGGCATGGGAGCTGGTTTCGCAAACACCTGCATTTTGTGACCCATTTTTTTGTTCAAAACAGCGATTCGGTGGAATTGCTTCATTCGGTGGGTATTGAGCAGGTTACACTGGCAGGCGATACCCGCTTTGACCGTGTTTTTGCCATTGCTTCGCAACTCACAAAAATGCCATTGATCGAAAAGTTTTGCGATGGCAAAAAGGTATTTATTGCAGGAAGTTCGTGGGAACCGGATGAGGCGATGTTTATGTTCCTGACAAATCATCGGGAGTTGAATCTGAAATACATCATTGCCCCTCACGACACCTCCCCCGGGCGAATTCAGTTTATCCTTGAGCACCTTGATCGTACGGCGGTATGCTATTCTAAACTCAATATCAACAACGCGGCCGGGGCGGATGTGCTGATCATCGATTCAGTGGGGATTCTCAATCAGCTTTACCGTTATGGAACCGTGGCTTTTATTGGCGGAGGGTTTGGCGGTGGGATTCACAACATCCAGGAGCCGGTGACTTTTGGCCTCCCGGTTTTTTTCGGACCTAATTTTCATAAATTCAGGGAGGCCAGGGAACTTGTCGCTCTGGGAGGTGTTTTCAGCATTAATTCATCCGGCGAATTGCTGAAAAAAGTGATTGAAATCATTGAAAATCCAGAGGAAAACCTTCGTTTATCGGGTATTTGTTTGAAGTATGTGGAAGAAAACAGAGGGGCTACCGATCGAATCATGGGGTACCTGGCGCGTCATAACTATTTCCGGGTGAAATAAGTGTGAAATCCTGGTCCCGCTGCACCGGTTTAAACCCTGCTTGCCCGATAGCATTCTGAATGCCATTTGCATCAAATTTGTGTTTGGCGCCCGCCACACTCACCACATTTTCTTCGATCATGATGCTGCCAAAATCGTTTGCCCCTGCATGAAGGCACAACTGGGCCGTTTCTTTCCCAACTGTCAGCCATGATGCCTGAATGTTGGGAATATTTGGCATCATGATCCGGCTTATGGCAATCATCCGAATGTATTCTTCCGGAGTGACCTTGTTGAAAACCCCTGATTTCTCCCGCAGCACGGTACGGTCATCCTGAAAAGGCCAGGGAATAAAAGAAAGAAATCCTTTATGGCCTATAGGTTTCTGAGATTGCAGCTCACGAAGTACGATCATATGCTGCAAACGCTCATCGACTGTTTCGATGTGCCCAAACATCATGGTTGCGGAGGTTGTCAGGTTCAGCCCATGGGCTGCACGCATCACCTCCAACCACTCCAGGGTGGTGCATTTGGCAGGAGATAATATTTTGCGAACTCTGTCAACCAGAATTTCGGCGCCGGCACCGGGCAAACTATCAAGCCCGGCCCTGACCAGCCGTTCCAAAACTGTTTTGAAAGGGAGTTTTTCCTTCTTTGCCAGCCAGGCTATTTCTGGTGGTCCAAGTGCGTGCAGCCTAACCTCGGGATAATGACCTTTGAGGTCGGAAAAGAGGTTTTCGTAAAAGTTGAGACTCAACCCCGGGTGCAAACCTCCCTGAAGCAAAAGCTGATTTCCCCCCAACCGCTTCATCTCCTCAATTTTGTTGCAATATTCGGGGATGGTGGTAATGTAATCTTCACTGCTTTTTTCTGTTCTGTAGAAATTGCAAAATTTACATCCCGAAATACATACGTTGGTAATGTTTACATTGCGGTCGATGATCCATGTCACATGATGCTCAGGATGCAGGACTTTTCGTAAATCATTACCAATCATCATTATTTCGGCCAGCGGAAGCGTTTCAAAAAGATGTTTTCCCTCTTCAACAGTCAGAAATTCACATTTAAGTGCTTTATATATAAGATTTTCAGTTTTCATAGTTGCACGTACCAGCGGCAGTTTATATCTGCCGGCCATCAAAATTTTCCTAAATTTGTAATCGTAATCCGGTTCAAAATTACTTAAAAACATGATCCCAACGATAACCCTTACCAATAAAGAGCAGGAACTCGGTCATCTTGTCGTAATCATTTCGAAATTCGCAAAATTGCCGGCCGGCATATTCACTGCAGCTGAAAAAAAATATCTGCAGGAACAGGTTGAGACGCACAAACAGGAGGTAGTTGCGATCAATCATCTCACTCATTGGATTTATCTGTATTTTATCCGGGATGAAAAAAACCAGTCGAAACGATTGGAGTCGTCGCGCAAAGCCGGGGATATCGTAGCAGGGTTCCTCAATAACCACAGAGCCACCCGGGTTGCCATATTTGACGCAGCGTCAGAGGGTTCGGTTATCCTGGCTTTTGCCGAAGGCATGGCCCTCGGTTCCTATCAGTTTTTGAAATATAAGAGGGATAAAGAGAAAGAAAACACGCTGAAAGAGATTGAGATCTACTCGCAAGCACTCGAAGATGCCGATTTGGGGCATGCTTCCGGAAATCAGGAATCACCTGTCGCCCCTCATGTCTCATCCATCACGAAGCTGAACATACTATTAGAAGCTGTATTCATCTGCCGCGACCTCATCAATGAACCCAACTCCTATCTTACTGCAACTGTTTTTGCCAATGAGGTGGAAAAGATGGCCATGGATGCAGGCGCATCAGTGGAGGTGCTGACCAGGCAAGAAATTGCTGCACTCGGGATGGGAGGACTGCTTGGAGTAAACCTTGGAAGCCACGAACCGCCGACTTTTACCGTGTTGGAGTGGAAACCCAAGGAAGCTTTGAACGCGAAACCACTGGTTTTTGTCGGGAAAGGGGTGGTGTACGATACAGGTGGCATGAATCTCAAGCCCGGAGATTCAATGTTGAACATGAAGGATGACATGTCGGGCGCTGCGGCTGTTGCGGCAACGATTTATGCCATTGCAAAAGCCAGGCTTCCCGTACATGTAATCGGACTCATGCCTGCCACCGATAACCGTCCCGGGGTAAAGGCGCTGGTTTCGGGCGATGTGATTACCATGCACAACGGCATGACCGTTGAGGTGCTGAATACAGATGCGGAAGGTCGCCTTATACTTGCCGATGCCTTAAGTTATGCGCAAAAGTACGATCCTGCATTGGTCATTGACCTGGCCACACTTACGGGATCGGCAGTAAGAGCCATCGGAAAGTTCGGCGCCTGTGCCATGCAGTCGAAAGCCGCCTGGGAATTGGAAATCCTGAAAACTTCGGGGAATGAAGTTTACGAACGATTGGTTGAATTCCCGATGTGGGAGGAGTACGGCGAACAGATAAAATCGGATCTGGCCGACCTCAAAAACCTGGGACCGGCCGAAGCGGGGATGATCACTGCCGCTAAATTTCTTGAGAATTTTACCGCTTATCCTTACATTCATCTCGATATTGCAGGACCGGCATTCATCGAAAAACGTGATTCATACCGTGGACAGGGTGGTACAGGCTATGGGGTGAGGCTGCTGTTTGATTTTGTTGAGCGATTTATGATCGGGTAAACAGGTAAGCGTTTTTTAGATATCTTTGCACATCAAGACGGAGTTATGGAACAAGCAGTTGAAAAAGAAAGACGTGTTCGGGTGGGAATTACCCATGGAGATGTGAATGGCATTGGCTATGAGGTTATCATCAAAACGCTGCAGGATCAGCGATTGATGGAATTGTACACACTCGTGGTATATGGTTCATCAAAGGTCGCCTCTTACCATAGAAAAGTGTTGAATATCAATGAATTTGCTTTCAATCTTGTCAAAAAGGCTGAGCAGGCACATCCACGCAGACCGAATATTGTCAATATCCATGATGAAGAGATCAAGATTGATCTCGGAAAATCAACGGCTATTGCCGGGGAGTTGTCATTGCTTTCCCTTGAAGCCGCATGCGACGATTTGTTGAAAAACAATATTGATGTAGTTGTTACCGCTCCGATCAATAAAAAGAACATTCAATCACCCGGGTTCGCTTTTCCGGGTCACACTGAATATTTTGCACAGAAATTCCACGCAGAAAATCCCCTCATGCTGATGGTCAATAATGTACTGCGCATTGGGGTCGTTACCGGGCATATTCCCTTGTGCAAAGTTCAGGAAGCGCTGACGGAGGAGTTAATTTTAAAAAAGATACAGGCAATGAATTTCTCGCTGATGCGGGATTTCGGAATTGTTAAACCGCGGATAGCAGTTTTATCCCTGAATCCTCATGCCGGTGATGACGGGCTGCTTGGACTTGATGAAAAAACAGTAATCCGGCCAGCCATTGACAAAGCTTATGACCAGAATATTCTTGCCTTCGGACCTTTTCCGTCTGATGGTTTTTTTGGCGCCGGCAGTTTCAAAAATTTTGACGGTATTCTTGCCATGTATCACGATCAGGGGATGGTTCCTTTTAAATTAATGTCGTTTGATGAAGGAGTGAATTTCACTGCCGGATTATCTGTTGTACGAACATCACCGGCACATGGAACTGCTTATGAACTTGCCGGAAAAAATACGGCTTCACCAGAAGCTTTCCGCAATGCACTGTATTTAGCCGGCGACATATTCATGCATCGCCTCGAATACGACGAACTCCATGCGAATCAATTAAAAATTACCGGCTCCCAATCCGACAACAACCGTTCATGACCGAACCGGTTTGCACGGTCTCAGGAATTGCTTCCGCCTGTCGCGGAACCGTCCATTCCGCGGGGGCAGAGAATCCTGTAATTCACGACCTGCTGATCGACAGCCGCCGGCTGATCCATCCTGATCATTGCCTGTTTATAGCCCTTGTTTCCGATCGCAACAACGGTCATAAATTCATTGAGGAGCTCTATCTGAAAGGGGTACGGTGTTTCATGGTTTCGGAACTGCCAACCCCAGTAAAGGCCTCCATGGGGCACGACACCGGTGCAGGATTCCCGGTCATGCAATTTCCGGACGCATACTTTATCCTTGTTACCGATACGCTTGCAGCATTGCAATCGTTGGGCGCTTTCCATCGCCGGCAATTCGATATTCCCGTAATCGGCATTACCGGCAGCAATGGCAAAACGATCGTCAAGGAGTGGTTGTTTCAAATACTCAACCGGGATTATTCGATCATTCGCAGCCCAAAAAGTTATAATTCGCAAATCGGGGTACCTCTTTCGGTTTGGCGGATGGAGTCATCCCACGATCTTGCGATTTTTGAAGCCGGAATCTCCCGGCCAGGGGAGATGGAACATCTGGCTCCCGTCATCAGCCCCACCATCGGAATATTCTCGAACATCGGCCACGCGCACGATGAATATTTTACCAGTCATCGACAGAAAGTGGAGGAGAAACTCAGGCTTTTTGTCGATGCCCGTACCCTGGTTTATTGTTCCGACTATTCTCTCATCACAGCATGTTTGCAGGCAAATGAGGCTTATCAAAACCTGAAAACCTTTACCTGGAGCAGAAAACATGAAGCCGACCTTCAGATTACCAGAGTCATTAAGGAAAATAGACAATGTCTGATCAAGGCAATCCATCAAGCCGAATCGTTTTCTTTCAGCATACCTTTCACAGACGAGGCTTCCATTGAAAATGCCATCCACTGCCTGGCTGCCGAAATTGTGCTGACCGGCATGCCTGCTGTCATCCCTCACCTGTCAAGGTACTCTTCACTGGTTCCCATTGCCCTTCGTCTTGAGCTGAAAGAGGCGATCAATCACTGTTCTTTGATCAACGACAGCTATAATTCTGATATCAATTCGCTCAGCATTGCCCTCGATTTTCTGAATCAGCAAAACCAGCATGCAAAAAAGTCGATCATTCTGTCGGATATTCTTCAAACAGGTCGCGACAAAGGTGAATTATACCAGGAGATTGCCCTGATGCTTGCCTCACGAAACATCGACCGCATCATCGGCATCGGGCGTGACCTGGTAAAAAATGCCGATAAATTTTCCATGCAGAAGGCCTTTTTCACCACCACGGATGAATTTCTGCAACATTTTCCGGTAACCTCCTTTCAAAATGAGACCATCCTTCTGAAAGGCGCACGGTTGTTTGAGTTTGAGAAAATCAGCCAGGTGTTGCAGCAGCAGGCTCATGAAACGGTTATGGAGATCAATCTTGACGCATTGATTCACAACCTCAATCATTTCAGGTCGGGATTGCAGCCCGGAACAAAAACCATGGCGATGGTGAAGGCATTTTCGTATGGCAGCGGCAGTTTTGAAATTGCAAATGTGTTACAATTTCACAGGGTCGACTACCTCGCGGTGGCCTATGCGGATGAGGGGGTGGAACTGCGAAAGGCCGGCATCCATTTGCCGATTATGGTGATGAGTCCCGAAGAACAAAGCCTCGACACGGTGCTGAAATATAATCTTGAACCTGAGATTTACAACCTGCATATTCTCAATTTGTTAGAGGAGGGCATTGCCCGCAACCAGACTTCCATTCAACAGGAGATACGCATCCATATAAAACTTGACACCGGGATGCATCGCCTTGGATTTACCCGCGAAGAGCTTGAACCCCTGATTGCGCGGCTGAAAATGAATCCGAACCTGCGTGTTCAATCTGTGTTTTCACATCTTGCAGCCAGCGAAGATGCTGCCGAAGATGACTTTACATACCGGCAAATAGCGTTGTTTAAAGAAATGAGCCATAGCATAACCGGTGTTTTAAACTATCCGGTGTTGCTTCATATTCTGAATTCGGCTGGTATCAGCAGGTTCCCCGAAGCACAGTTCAACATGGTACGTTTGGGAATTGGGTTGTATGGAGTGGGCAGCAGTCCCGACGATCAATCGATGCTCAGAAATGTGAGCACCCTAAAATCGGTCATTACCCAGATCAAGCATATTCCGGCGGGCGACACCATCGGTTATAACCGAAAAGGAATAGCCGAAAAAGATACTGTGATTGCGATTATTCCGGTTGGTTATGCAGATGGACTGAGCCGGCGACTTGGCAACGGGAAAGGCAAATTGTATATCAACGGGCAACCTTTCCCAATCATTGGCAACGTGTGCATGGACCTGACGATGGTTGATCTGCATCACAACAACGCTGGCATACGTGAAGGTGATGAGGTAATCATCTTCGGTGATCTTCATCCTGTTGCAGAAATCGCCGGGGAGATTGGCACGATTCCGTATGAGGTGCTGACAGGAATTTCGAGGCGGGTAAAACGCATCTATTACTATGAATGACCAATACCTGAAAAAAATCTCTTATTTTTGCGTTTTGAACCTGTTTTATGAATCCCCGAAAGCTCAGTATTTTAATTCCCGCCTACAACGAAGCTGCCACCATTCATCGTATCCTCGACAAGGTTCTGGCTGTTAATTTAATAGAAGAGCTGTCCAAAGAGATCATCATCGTCAATGATTTCAGCAGAGACGATACCATTGGGGTTGTTGAGAAGTACATCTCTTCGCACCCGGAAACTGACATCAGGCTGTTCAATCAAACCAGAAATATGGGCAAAGGCGCTGCCTTGCACCGCGGGATTCTGGAGGCCACCGGCGATTTTATTATCATCCAGGATGCCGATCTCGAATATGACCCTGTCGAATATAACATACTGCTCAAACCTGTGCTCGATGGTTTTGCCGATG
>DYQT01000114.1 GCA_020719165.1 Draconibacterium orientale
TCTATATTTGTTAACCCGTTACTAAATGAGTCCTAACAATAGGGGGCCAAACCACCGACTCATTCAGCCAAATTAAATATCTAAATAATTTGCAGACCGGCACTTTTCATTTCACAACAGGCGTTTTCAAAATCCGATATTAACCCCTGCTAACAGTGTATTGGTCTTCCCATGCATAAAAAGGGGCTGATAACGCACATCACCCTCCCGATTGGAATTTGAATACCGGATGTAGAAATAGCCGTTGTTCACAAATTCATACCTGGCAGAGAGCTCGAAAGAGTGATTCTGCCAGGTTTTGTTTTTTATAAATGGCACCTGGTCAACCGCATAGCCTGAATTATAAACATAGGGAACATCGTCGCCATGCTGGGCAATGGTGTACGAGGTATTTATTAAAACGCCGCGCAACGGATGCCAGGATAGCGCCAGGTAAATCTCCTGTGAGTTCTCGCGCAAATAACTTCCCAACACGTAACCGCTGGAGGCAAAGGTTGTTGCCGGAATATAGTGTGCATAGGTCATGGGCTGCGTGCGGGTGTACTCCGCAACAAAGGATGTATTCCTTAATGGAAAATCACTCAGGGCTATCCCTGCTTTGAGGCTGGTAAAATTGTGCTGATCCTGATTCATCAGGCGCGATGTTTTCCACTCATCAATATAAAGCGAAAGAAACAGGTGCAGATGCCTGATCTGCCGGCTCGAAAGGTTGAAAAAAAGCTGGGAATTGGAACCTGCATCACTGGTATAATCATTTTTAGTGGCATCCACCGAATTAAAAAAGAGAAATGGAATCAGGTAAATGGGATTAACTCCTATGTCACTGTAAATGATAGAATTGCCAAATGAAAGATTTAAACCACGCCAGGGTATGAAGGTAAACATGTTGGCCGCGATATACTTGTTGCGAAATACCATGCGGTAAACATCCCCGGAATAATAGGAACGGCTGCTGTCAATAACACTGGAATTTAACCAGCCATGCATATAATTAAAATCGAACCATTTTACCGGATTCAGGTGTAACTGAATGAAAGGAAATGCCGGAGCCCTCCCCGAGAGGATATTCGCGCCATGATAGTTATCCCCCCAAACCATGCGTTCGTTGACAATTCCGATGGAGCCCCAGCTTACCGAAGCAACAATTCCGCCACGCATCTCGCTGAAATCCACTGCTCCATTTTCCATGTCCTTGTAAACAGCTCCCTGTTGCGGTGTAAAATACTCCTGCCTGGCCATGGCCACACTGGCATTGTTATCGCGCAGGTTCGCATAAAATCCGAAGTTTTTCCCGATATAACCGAACATGCTGCCACCCCACCACCTGTGATATTCCGTGCCGTTTTCATTCGCCATCCATTGAACTCCAAGAATCGGGCGAAGGGAGAAGGTGAAAAGGGAGTCTTTGTAGTGAAAGCCGACGGGGTTCAATGCAACCACCATATCTGGCTGGCTCTTCAGGAGGAATGACAGCTTATATTCATATTCATCGGCGAGCCGTGACGAGTGACGCGTGACGCGGGATGAGGCTTCAAGCTGGTAGTCCTGAAGATAGAAATCCAACTCCTTTTTCTGACGTTTATTGAGAAGATGGTTTGGTTTTCCGGTTTTCGGGTTTACCTGCTCATCTGTGGTCATTGCCTCATATAACTTACCGGCAATATAAGTCCTTGAATAGGGCTTAATCGTGGAATTCAGGGTAATTAGCTTTAAATTGGCAAGCTCATCCAGAAATTCATAGATGCCAACGTTGGTGATATCTTCATACACAACCTGTGAATAGCCCGGCAAACAATACACTATAAAAATAACAGAAATAACTATTTTTCTCATCCGGCTGGAATTGGATTGTCAAAAATACGGCAATTTCGGTTATCTGAAACAAACATATAAGCCACTTTTACCTATCCTGGTTTCATGGAGGATGTTAGCACCTGGTCCAGGCAGTTTTCTATTCATATTCCATGATTTTATGTAAATTCAGGACTGATATTACTGTTTTTAGCGTAAATCATGGAATACAAATTATATTTTACGCCAAAATATAGTATATTTACGTTCTCATTCATTGTTGCAGATGAGATAATTGTCGTTCGTATGGAAAACACTGTATCCATATGCCATACTCGACGAGGTTCAGAAAGAGACCTCATTAATAGTGAGCATCAAATCGGTTTACGACCAGTGGGCTGAACCAAAATATATCCTTCTGGGTTCAAGCCAGCTTTTATTACTCGAAAAAGTGAAGGAAAGCCTTGCTGGCAGAAGCATCATAATTGAATTCTATCCTTTAACCCTGCCCGAATTAAGAACTCAGTCGTGACCAAATCTGATGCAAAACACTTACTGACACTGGATAATATTCTCAATAAACCCATAAAAAAAGCATTCATCCTGTCAAATGACCGGGAGACTAAAATTTTCGACGAAAAGGTCTTTGCTCTAAATGTGACGATGTTTTTAGGATAGCTGGAGAACCGATGAATAAAAATAGATCAAATCGTATAGAGCCCGGCCTTATAGAACTCCATGTTAGCAGGCTGTGAGAACCAATTGATTGTCTCTTTCAATCCGGCCTCCAGGTCATAAGAGGGTTGCCACCCTAACAGTTCCTTCGCCTTACGGTTTGCGGCCCAAAGCCTCTCCACTTCGCTTTTTTCAGGACGAATTCGTTCGCCTGAACCCTCGATGGTAATCTCTTTCTGCATCATGGAGGCGATTTTAAGCGCCAAATCCCCAACTGATATCTCGTAATTGCTTCCAAGGTTGATTACCTCCCCCAAAGCATTTTCACTTTCAGCCGCCTTGATGAATCCAAGAGCGGTATCTTTGACGAAGTTCAAATCACGGGTGGGAGTGACCGAACCCAGGGTTACCTTTCCGTTTCCGCTCAGTAACTGGGTAATAATAGTTGGAATAATTGCCCGGGCCGACTGTCGTGGTCCATAGGTATTAAATGGGCGAACCACAGCCACAGGGGTATTGAACGACCGGAAAAATGTAAGGGCCAGAAAATCGGCTGATGCTTTTGTGGCAGCATAGGGTGACTGAGGATTTACCGGGTGCTCTTCGGTGATAGGTACGAATTGCGCAGTTCCATATATCTCAGAAGTTGAAGTATGAATGATCTTCTCAACTCCAAGCTGGCGGGCTGCCTGAAGGATGTTCAGCGTCCCTTTAACATTTGTATCTACATACGTATCAGGAGAATGATAGGAATATGGAATTCCGATAAGGGCTGCCAGATGAAAAACAATCTTGCAGCCTGCCATGGCCTCTCTCACACCATTCGGATCACGAATGTCGCCGGTAAATATCTCAATTCTTTTCTTTTTTTCTGCCGGGAGATAATCGATCCATCCCCATCGGTTGAATGAATTGTAATGCACAAACACCCTGACCTCACAACCCATTTCCAATAATTCTTCGGTGAGGTGGCTGCCGATAAAACCTGATCCGCCAGTGACCAGTACTTTTTTATTTGCAATTTTCATAAATACCAAATTATCTCACAAAAATAGGGATTTCCATGGTCATAATGCAACCATGCGGTTAAATTTGCCGGGTATCTGTTTCTGCATTACTTTTACATGATCAAAAAACGCTTCAATTATCTAATATTTCCCTGAATGGAAACAGAAAAATGGTCAGAGGAGGCAGCTCTCCTAAACTACGGAATCCTTAAGTCAATTCTTGATACCGGACTGACAAAGGCCGGTGCCGCAAATAATCTGCATGAAGCCAAAGGATATCTCATTGAGGTTCAAAGCCACTTCAAAGGATTGATGTTGCGCCGCGAAGACCGTGAAGAATTATATGGCAAACTGCAGGAGGCATTTTCTGTCATAAACAAAAAAATCGAGGAAGAGAGGCTTGATTTTGAAATTGAGGCAATTTCAAATTATGAAGCCATCAAACCATCCCTCAATGAAGCATCAGACCGGGCAATTAATTCAGATAACCTGCGAACAGCCTGGGAATCATTGCTTGGGATTCAGCATCAGGTAAAAGCAGCAAAACTATTGCGTGAACACCGTGATGAATTATATGCAAAGCTTCAGGAAGCTTTTTTGATGTTGAAGATCAGAAGAGAAGAGACAAACCAGGCGTTTAATCAGGAGGCACATCATAATTACATCCGGTTGAAAGCCCTTGTGGAAAAAGGATTGATACAGGCTGAAGAAACACATGAATACAAAGAAACCAGAGAATTCTTAAAAAAGATTCAGTCGGAATTTAAAGGAGTCAAAATGGTTCACGAGCAGCGCGAAGAGTTATACTCCCGCCTCCAAACTGCATTTGATATCCTGGGGAAACGGCTGGATGATTTTTTCAGGCATAAAAAGAAGAACTGGGAAGTCAAAATGCAATACGCACTTTCACGATTTTCGGCCGATATTTATGAACTTCACACATCTCTCAACAGGGATATCGACAGCCTGCATGAATTAGAAAATCAGTTAGATATTGCTGAATCGGCGGGGAAATCATCTACCGCCCTTGCCGGACTACACGCCAGAATTTCATCCACCCGGCGAAGTATCGAACAAAAACAAATACAAATAAATTCACTTGAAACAGAGAAAAACGAATTGCAAACCCGGCTTGAAGAGCCGGAAAATTAGCCATTCGGATTGGTCGTATTTACCTCCTCAGGTAACTTCCGCCTGTGAGACTTGGTGTGATGATGCCGGTGCTGACTTCGCGTTCCGGAGGCTGCTCTTTTTAAACGAGGGTAAAGAAAAGAAATTCCTAGTATCAAAAAACCAATGAAAAAGAAAAGAACGATGCGGGCGACATCCCCCACAAGGGTGAAGTCGTAGAAGAATATCTTCAAAATAGTAACCGTGAACACCAAAATAGCGGCATTGCGAATGAAGTACTGGTGTTTGAAAAGTGCCCAGATGATTATAACAATGGAGGAAAACAGCAACATGATGGAATAAGGCAAACGATGGTTGTAATCATATAATTCGTTTCCGAAATGTGCAGAAGGGTTGGCCATCAGTTCACCGGCCCTTAATAAAACCGACAAGTTGTCGTATTCCGAAAAGAGTATAAAAAACGTGAAAATAAAACCAATCAACTGCAATCCCATTTTGACGAATTTATTCTTTGGATAGAGCTTGTACACATTCACCATAATTAACAAGGCCAGAAAACTGCCCAATCCGATGGCTATATAATGAAATAATACAGTTTCAAGTGGCAGAATACCTTGCTGCATCAGGGTGTTGAGATTTTCTGACATACTCAGTTCTACCATCAGGGAAAAAGCCATGGTAAATCCCGCTGCCAGGAAAAGCATTGGTTTGTAAAAATAGGTGTATATGTCAGCCCTGATCAGGATCAAGAGAATAAAAAAGAGACTCCCGGAAATAAACAATCCCGGTGTTGCAAGAGTCATTGACCCGGAAATAAAATAGATCAAATTAGTTACAATCCAGCCAGTGGTTAAAAAAAGTGAAAGAAGAATCAGCCCCTTTAAAAAATGGATGTAACGTGTTTTATTGAACAGATTTTTTGGCAGTGACACTTTAGTGTTTTTCACAAACCAATAATTTAAGGTCATAGCACTTATTACAACCAAACTATTCAGAAACCCGATTAAAAACGCAGTGCCTGAGGGTAAGCTTTTGTTGAGAACAATTGCGGGGAAATAGACGAAAATCCAATGGAGAAAAAAGGCAAGTATCATAATTCCCAAAGCAACCATTGAAACAAAAATGAACTTCTGGTTTTTAGCGTAATTAAAATAACCAAGCATCAGAATTGATAATCCGGCAGAAAAAAGCAGAACAAAACTTTGGGTTACTACCAGTGGTAAAAGAAGTGAGGCAAGGATAAGGATGATGAGGTGTTGCTGAAATTTCCATGCATTGATTGCTGTTTTAGCCGACAGGTATAACCCGGTCAGGTTAATAAGCAGCAATCCAAGGGCAAAAACAAACAGATGTCCAACTGAAAAGTATTTTATTATTGTAAAAGAAATTGTCACAGTATAAAACGCCAGGTTGGCCAATGCCAACGTTAAAACCATCCATTCAGGCATCGTATTCTCCTTCGACCTGGATGAATAAGAAATAATTATGTAAAACAGCACATAGAATACTGTACCATAAATAAAAAAAGATGACAAATACTCTATTTGAGTGTTCACTGCAAGTTTTCTCAACCAAATAAGACCAACAAAACCAATTGTAATAATGAAGTTAATCAGGATGACTGAATGGTTTTTAACTCTTCCCGATGCAAAGGCAATGCCGATTGTAAATAATAAAGTCACAATAAGCAAATGGTCGACAAGCACTCCAAACATGAAAATGACCACCAGCAGGGATAAAAACAAATATATATTCGCCAGTATCAGTATGAAAGGCCTTTTTAGCAACAAGGCACTGGCAAACAGGATAACGATGGAAACAATAAGAAAAGCATCGGCCATTAAGATATTGGAATAATATGCTCCCCCATAATTATAATTATAAATTATCCTGCCTTGGATAAAAATAAAATAAAGTGCCGAAAAAATTGACAGTACATAGGCGAAAAATCCAAATCTTTTTGATAACAATACTGATAATATTGAAAATAGGAACCCGGGTAAAAAATATAAAATTATCGTTGTTAGAAACCCAGTCGTATTCTCCGGCATGACCTTGATGGCATCTGTTACCTGAAAAAGTCTTAAAATCAAACCTTTAATTGAGTCAACTACATCCAACGAAATTAATGTATAAAATACACCGAACAGAACAACAACGATTCCTGAGAATTTAAATAGATATGAGGTTACAAACCGCTCAAGAACGTTTTTTTTACTTGATCTCCCCGTGCTTCTTCTGTGGTGCTTTTTCCTTGCCTGCAGCAATGCCATTTTTTAAATTTTTCGATCCTTTAAGGTGCAAAATTATCCATTTTAAGTTCTCAACCATCTCTTTTATCAGCCAGATTTGTTTTTCCTGTCAAAATTTAGATATAACATATAATTTGCAGCACTTGAATTGGTGAATTTACTATTTTTGTACTGCTGTTAAACTATTAACAAATACTGTTGCAAATGTCTAAAAGTACTTTAAAAATCAGGGATCTTACCTTGCGTGATGGCCAGCAGTCCCTCTTTGCTACCCGAATGACCCAGGATCAGGTTGACAGGGTGTTACCCTATTTTAAAGAAGCCCGTTTTTACGCCATGGAGGTGTGGGGTGGTGCGGTTCCCGATTCGATTATGAGATATCTATCAGAAAACCCATGGGAGAGACTTGAAAAGATTAAAGAGGCCGTGGGGGATGTTTCGCTTTTAACAGCCCTTTCGCGTGGCCGAAATCTTTTCGGATACAATCCATATCCCGATGAAGTGATCGAAGGGTTCAACCGCCTGGCAGTTCAGTCAGGCATTGGGATCATGCGCATTTTTGATGCCCTCAACGACGTTGAAAACATGAAATCAACCATCAAATGCGTGAAACAAAACGGAGGGATTGCCGATTGTGCGATAAGTTTTACGGTTGACCCCAAGTTTTCGACCAGGCAAAAGTTCCGCTCTTGGATCCACTTTAAAGCATTGCCCCATGATATTTTTACCATCGATTATTTCGTAGAGAAAGCACGCCAGTTAGAGGCATTGGGTGCCGATATGATCTCCATTAAAGACATGGCAGGCCTGATCACCCCCTCGCAAACCGGTAAACTGATTCGCCGACTCAAGGCTGAAGTGCGGGTTCCAATTGATTTTCACACCCATTGTACTCCAGGGTACGGGCTTGCTTCGGTTTTGTCGGCCATCGTAAACGGGGTCGATATTGTCGATACCAATGTTTGGAATTTCGCCGGAGGACCTGCTGCGCCTGCTTATGAACTGATTCACATTTTCTGCCATAAAATGGGTATCGACACCGGGGTCAACCCCGAAGCGGTGTTGGCTATTAACAAGGAATTAAAAACAATCCGGAAGGAATTAGCCGAATTTGACACCTGCAAAGTGCTGCCGTCTGAATTTGATTTCACCAAAGATAAACTGCCGAAAGAGATCAACAAACTGTTTGTCAAAGCCATATATATGGCGCGACACGATCGTGAAGAAGAGCTGCTGGATGCCTGCCTTGCCATTGAAAAATATTTTAATTTTCCTGAACCCGATGAAGCAGTTAAAAAAGCCGAAATCCCAGGTGGAATGTACACCAACATGCATGCACAACTCAAGCAACTTAAACTCGACCACCTGCTCCCAAGGGTACTTGAACTGGTACCATTGGTCAGAATCAAATCGGGCTGCCCGCCTTTGGTAACCCCAACAAGTCAAATAGTAGGTGTTCAGGCTGTAAATTGCGTGATTGACGAAAACAAAGACCTCCCCTACTTTACAACCAAATCTATTCAATTTGTCAATCTGGTGAAAGGCATTTATGGACGAACGCCCATTCCGGTAGATCCCGATTTCCGGGAACAACTCACGGGTGTAAGAGAGGAAACTGCCTATGATACTAAAAATTATAAAAAGCAGGAGAATACCATCTTTGAAGAGTATGGCGATATGAAACTCGCGGATAACGAAAAGGATGAACTGTTGCTCGAATTATTTCCAACCGTGGCGCGTGATTTTCTGCAAAAGTGTGTTGAAGAAAAATATACTGAAAACATACATCATATCGAAGAAGAAAAACGCCGCAAAGCCCGTGAAGCACGCGAGGCTTTTGAACGCCTGACACCACAGGAAAAAAGGGACAGGCTGCTCGAGGGACTTTATTCGTGGCATGAAGTTTCTCATCCGGAAGAGGAGGACTTGGGAAGGTCGTAGTAATGTCGGGATGCGCGACATGCAGGAGAAAACATATCGAACTTTTTGATTCTATGGTATTTACCTGACATTTTTTACTATTTTTGTACCGTTAAACCATTCACAAACACACAGCGATATGACCTTCAACGATTTTCAGAAATCACATAAATTGCTGGCACAATATAAGTACACCTGGGCTCCGATTGACCGAGGCTACAATAACCGCACATTGCATATCAATGTTGGGAGCCTGAAAGTGTCTGAGAAACCAGTCTCCCCGGAGATGAAAGAAAAATTTACCGGGGGCAAAGGATTTGATTTGCGGCTGCTTTGGGATGCTACCAAACCCGACACCAAATGGAATGACCCGGAAAATGAAATTGTGATTTCCGGGGGTCCATGCTGCGGAATCACCCAATATTCGGGAAGCGGGAAGGCCATTTGTTGCGCCATCAGTCCGCAAACCGACATTGTCGTCGACTCCAATGTTGGTGGTTTTTTTGGCCCATTCCTGAAATTCTGCGGTTTTGACGCATTGGAACTTCAAGGGAAATCGGAACAGGAGATACTGGTGGTGTTTGAAGAAGAGCGCGAAATAATCGAAATTTACGAAGCCGCCGACCTTCCATCCGACAGCCATGTGCTTGCCGAAGAGTTGCATGACATGATGGCCATCCCGGGGAATGAAAAAGATAAATATAATGTATCGGTCGTTTCCGCCGGAACTGCTGCCGAAAACTCCCTCATCGGAATGCTGAATTTCAGCTTTTATGACATCAAACGCAAAAAAGTCAGGCTGAAACAGGCCGGTCGCGGTGGTATCGGAACGGTATTGCGCGATAAAAAAATCAAAGCATTGGTTGCCCACGTAAAAACCATTGGCGGAAACCGCAACAACGTGGTAAACATGGAAGCCATCCAGGAGCGTGGACGAACTTTTAACAAAGAGATGCGCGAACTCGATGATAAGCAATGTGAAATGAGAAAGAAGGGAACAGCACATCTCACCAATGTGATGAATGATTACGACCTTCTGCCAGTCAACAATTTTAAATACGGCAGCCACAAAGATTCCGATAAAATTACCGGGGATGTTTGGATGTCGTATTTCACACAAAATGTGCCCGACGGATGCTGGGTAGGCTGCAACATGGCCTGCGCCAAAGGGGTTGACAACTACCTGCTGCGCTCAGGCCCCTATGCCGGCACCCGCGTGATCGTTGACGGTCCTGAATACGAAACAACCTCATCACTCGGTTCCATTGCAGGCATTTTTAACCCCGACTTCACTATTGAGGCCAACTTCTATTGCGACACATACGGTATTTGCACCATCTCCTGGGGCACCATCCTGGGATTCGTGATGGAGTGTTATGAAAATGGCATCCTCAACGAGGAGCGCACAGGTGGGTTGAAACTGAACTTTGGGAATGCCGATGCTGCGATGGATCTCCTGCACCTTGTTTCAAAAGGTGAAGGATTTGGTCTCATTGCCGGTCAGGGTGTGCGTAAAATGAAAGCATTGTTCGCTGAAAATGGATGGGGTGATGCTGCTTTTATGCAGGATATCGGCATGGAAAACAAAGGATTGGAATATTCTCAATACGTTTCAAAAGAATCACTGGCACAACAGGGCGGGTATGCCATGACCAACAAAGGACCTCAGCACGACGAAGCATGGTTGATTTTTATGGATATGGTTAACAACCAGATTCCGACATTTGAAAAGAAAGCCGAAGCGCTTCATTACTTCCCCATGTTCCGCACCTGGTTTGGTTTGGCTGGGTTTTGCAAGTTGCCATGGAATGATGTGGAACCCGAAGATAATGCCCAAACTTCAGAACCTGCAAAAGTTCCTCAGCATGTTGATAGCTATGTGACCATTTTCAATGCTGTAACCGGATCGAATATTGATAAACATGAAATCATCAACCTGTCGGAACGGGTTTATAATTTTC
>DYQT01000357.1 GCA_020719165.1 Draconibacterium orientale
ACGAACTCAACAATGTGGCCACACGGTCAATCATTGTTGGGGATGCACCGGATTTTTTGTTTGCAAATCTCACGGCATCTGACAATTACCCGTCGCTGGGCGATCTGGTTGCGTTTACCGCCGAAATCAACAACAACGGTGGTGGCGGCGCTCATGCCGTTCTGAGTTTGTATTATCTTTCGATGAACGATACCATCCTGATTCATGCGGAATCCTTCTTTGCCACCAGGCATGGAAGTGTTGAAATTACAATTCCCTGGTATGCTCAGATAACCGAAGGGTACATTTTTGCTGAAATCTCCGGGTCTGATCCGCCAGAGGCAAATCTGGCCAACAACAGCATAACCCGTTATCTTGGAGATGAAATCATGGTTGTAAATCCAATCCAGGATATTGAGGTTACGGAAGACACTCCTCCCTTTGAAGTAGCCGATCTGACGCAGGTTTTTGAAAACGTGGATGAAACGGCAATGGATTTTTTGGTACAATGCAGCAACGAGGGCGTTATGTTTGAGATTACTCCCGAAAATAAACTCCTCATATCGTTTCAGTTAAACTGGACGGGGAGTGCATTTGCCGTCGTATCCGCCTCCAACATATACGGGCAAATGATCAGCGATACTTTTAACATTACTGTGATTTCGTATCCGGCAGAACATTTTTTACAGATTCCCGCCGGTTGGAGCGGACTTTCGAGCTGGGTGATGCCGCATAATACAGATGTTGATAATGTGTTTGCGCCTATTATTGACAAACTTATTGTGCTACAAACTTTGAATTTGATTTATTTTCCAGGGCAAAACATCAAAACCATCGTCAACTGGGAAAACCAGGACGCCTTCAAAATTAAGGTTTCGGATAGCTGTAACCTACGGATTTCGGGCTTTGAGGAGTTGAACAAAGACCTGGAACTAAATTCAGGTTGGAACCTCACACCGGTTATTTGCAACCTGCCGGTTGATCCGGTTCCATTGTTTCCAGAAGGATTGAAAATTGCCAAAGATGTGGCCGGAACCGGTGTTTACTGGCCCGAATACGGCATCAACACATTGGGTGAAATGCAGCCGGGCAGGGCTTATTTTGTGAGAATGAACAACCCGGCAACCATCACTTTCCCAGAAAATGACCTCTCAGGGTTCAAAACCGCTGGTTTGCCGGTTCAAACCAATCAATCAACACCGTGGGGAATGGTAATTCCTGGTCCGGCTTCTCATCTCGTTGCCATCTCTGAACTTACCACCAATTCGTTTGGCGATGAACAATATATCGGTGTTTTTACCAGCGAAGGGATATTGGCTGGCGCAATTCAGGCAGCATCCGGCAGAAGCCAGGTTTTGGTAATAAATGCCGATGATCCGGTCACACCCGAAAAGGAAGGATTCAGCGATGGCGAGCCGCTCAATTTCAGGGTTCTGGATGTTCAAACCGGAGAAGAAAACCCGCTGCATGTTTCATTCGACCCCGGTCAACCCGATCATTCAGGGACTTTTACCTCGAATGGAATTTCGGCAATTTTCAAGGCTGAAATCCTGAACAACAGTTCCCAGGCCTTATCAGCCCAATGGCAGATTTTCCCCAATCCAGCGCACAATGTTGTGAATATTTCCGGCATCAGCAACGGCGCCGCACTCACCATCACCCTGTTCAGCCAATCCGGCCAACAGGTTTTTACCCAAATCCTTACCTCCAATTACCAGGTTGACCTGAGCGGTTTACCGGCAGGAATGTACTTTGCAAAACTGGAAACCGACCAATTGGTGAAGTATGAAAAACTGGTGTTAGAATAACAGGATCAAATGTAATTAGTGTCTGAACATAAAGGCGGGTAAAATGATTTCAGAATAAGGATTAACGATTTTAAATTTTAGAAGTATAGAGAAAACCAGATGATTATCCTTTCTTCAAAAATCGTTAACCTGCCTGCGGCAAGGCAGGTCGGTGTTCCTTGTTCTTAAATCAAAATATTATAACTTAAAAAACGGACACTAATTAAAGTTCTGATAATCTTTTTAACTCGTTGCACCCACATCCAACATACCGGATGTGGGTTTTTTTAATTCAATGGATAAAGTTCAAATAGAAGTAAAATTCCTTTCAACAAAATCAACATAACCCATCCAAACCAAGGGTATTATTTTCAAATCACATCAAACCTCTCCCTCAATTCGCCCATGAAGCGGCGGGAGATTTTGAA
>DYQT01000115.1 GCA_020719165.1 Draconibacterium orientale
CTTCCCCAAAAAGGGAAGGGGGAGAAAGTCCCTCCCTTTTTGGGGAGGGATTTAGGGAGGGGTCCTGATTATTTATTTTCCTTCGCCCATTCCGGGGAATCGCGCAGTACCGGCATGCGGTTGATCACCCATCTGAATATCCATATTTCGGTAAAGATCACGGCCAGGGTGACTACCAACTCCATCCACGATGGTACATACCGGATGGCCATATCCCATCTGAATCCGATCACAGTTACGTTCAGTCTGTTCAGAATTACACCAAGCATGGTAAGAATTGCTGCAACTTTGATCAGGGTAATGTTTTTGGTTCGGTAACTGTAAAAAAACAGGATCATCGGAAAGAGGACAAAACCCAGCATCTCAAGTAGGTACCAGTAGCCCAGGGGTGTATTGAGCAGCGCCCAGTGTTGTCCGTGAATAAAAATCAGCACCTGCATAAAGAAGTAGGCAAACATGGCTCCGGCACATATTTTTGACAATCCAGGGATGATCTCTTTTTGGGCGTGATGATTTTTTTCACTGATTTGCCCTGAAAACACCTTGTGAGTGATTGATCCTTCAAAGATGACCATTGAAAGACCGGCGAAGATACTGGAGACAAAGAACATAATCGGGATAAATTCAGAGTACCACAGCGGGAAAATTTTATCTTTGGCCATCAGGTAAAGCGCACCCAAACCCGATTGATGGAGTGTGGAGAGGGTAATGCCGAAAATCACCGCGGCAATGGTCATCCCCGAAAGGATTTTTTGAGCCCGTCTGGCTCCGAGCCACTCTGCAACAGCCGGCGAAAATTCAATTAGTTGTGCAATCATATACAAAAGAAAGTGCCAGGCCACCAGAAATAAAACAGAACTCACTCCAAAGCTGTTTCCGATGATTGGATTTATTACATGCCAGGGTCTTCCAAGGTCGAGGAGCAGTGCCCCTGCATAAAACACATAGGCGAGAAAGCCGTTCAACACCGTTACCCTGACAATCGAATGATATTTTTTCATGTTCAGGATATAAACCATGAAGGTGAGCACATAGGCGCCACCGGCGAAAGCAACTCCGGTCACCACATCGAAACCGATCCATAAGCCCCAGGGGATTTCCTGCGACAAGTTTGTAATTGAACCGATTCCCTTCCAAAAGCGGATGACGATCAATACCAACCCAAGCAGCATGATGGGAATGGAGATGATGTTAAAAGGGGTCAGGAATTTGCCTTTTGGTTTTAATTCGCTCAGTAGGAACTTCCATATGGATTTTCCATCGTTGTCTAATGCGACAGGATTGTTATTGTTCATCGTCTTGCTCCCCGTTTGAGTGATTGTTTTTTGTTGCCTGATGAATTCCCAGTAAGAACGCCGGCAACAGCACAAATACAGAGGGTACGCTGTAAAGGAATCCTTTAGTTAAAGCCGGATAAGATGATTTTTGCAGGGTGGTGGGCATACCCAGCTCTTCAAAGGGAACCGGTGAAAGATATAGCCATCCCGTTCCGCCGGCTTCATGTTCGCCATAAATATGATCATAATATAAATCCGGATTTTCAACCATACGGCGGCGAGCCTCTTTGATCAAATCGCGGCGTTTGCCATAAATAAGGGCCTCATTCGGACAATTATAAGCACAGGCTGGCGGCTCTCCGATTTTCAGCCGTTCGAAACACATATCGCACTTTTGAATTTTCGGATTTGCACTGTGAAATTCAAATTTTGGACTATCCCACGGGCAGGATACCATGCAGTATCGGCATCCCATGCATTTGTCTCCATCCCAGGTTACCGGCCCCATTTTCGTTTTGTGCATGGCTTGTGTCAAACATGCTGCACAACAGGCGGGCTCGTTGCAATGCATGCACTGCCGCTTGATGAAAACCTCCCCCTTGGAGGTTTGATATTTATTTACAACTGTGTTACAGGTTTCATCTGTTTTCCTGATGTCGGCAACCTCTTTTGTAGGTAATGGTTCCGCGAATCCATTCGCTTCAGCGCAATCATATTCGCAGCCACGACATCGGGTGCATCTTGTTGAATCGTATAAGATGCTGTAGAATTCCACCCCGTTGTCGTTGGTTTTGGTTGCAGAAACCGCGTTCTTTCCAACGGCAAGTGTCATTCCCGAAATTCCCAGCAGTTTAAAAAAGCTTCTTCGGTTAAGTCCCATGATTTAGTAGTATTAAATTTTTATAGATTTTCCCCGGGCTTTATCTCTAAAGAAAAGGGCTTGCAGGATGATGCAGGGTTATTTTGTGCAATCGATAAATTTTGTTTGAAAATCCTCCCACACTTCCGGGCCAAGATCTTCCAGAATGCTGTCTTTCAGCGTTCCGCCATCCTGAAGTGTTACAAATGCAAATTCGGGAGTGCCTGATTTAACCGCTGTGGCAATGAAATCTTTGACCCTTGAAAATTCACCTTTTATCCATGACATATATTTTTCTGACATCAGTAAAAACTGAGTTTCCCGTAACCAGTTTGTGGGTTCGATCACATACACCCAGCCCTCGGTATAAGGGGCCGCATTGAGCAGGGCTGAATTTGTGAGCAGGGTTTGGTTGAAGGAGGAGATTGTTCCCGAAACGGGGGAGTATATTGTTAAATGTTTGCCTTTTTGTATAATCGTTAACAACTGTTCGCCTTTTTTAATTTTCACCCCGGCAGGTTTCATTCCAACACTTGTTACTGGACCTGTAATATGTTGAAGGAAATCGTCTACACCTATTTTAACCGAGCCATCTTTTTCCATGAAGGCCCAGGTATGCGTTTTGTCAAAAAAGAGTCCCTTTGGGGCAATCACCGAATTTTCTTCAAAAACTGTTGGCGAATTGACTGGTATTTTCGCGGAAGATACTTTTTTATGATGGTTGCGCCGTACAATAAAATTTGCCATTAAACCAAGAAAGGCAAATGCAAAAACCACAAGCAGTACCAGCCTGACCATGGCATTGTTGTTATTATTAGGGGATGAAGCAAAAATGACGGTATCGTTCAATTTGTCCGATTGTGTTTGCCTTTCGTTTGAAACGAGATCGCTGTATCCATTGTTGCTCAGATATTGCTGTCCATCGGAGAGTACCCACCTCAGAAATGCAATTTCATCTTCATTGGTTGGTTTTGCTGCAGCAATTGAATAAATATTGCCGGATAATGCTTTCGGGTATTTTCCAATCCATACGCCACGGGCAAAAGTTTCCTGATTTTCATAGATATTCTCCATGAAGTCGATTTTTCCGTTCCCGTTTTTATCAATGGGAACAAGTTGAATATTGTTTGCCAAACCTTGATTGTTTATATCAGCCAGATCGGTCAGTCGGCAAAAGCCCAAACCGGTAGGATCTTTTTGAATTGCGGCAAACAGTTCCGCTGCGCTGGCGAATTCGATACAGTCGGTTGCAAATTGCTTGTTGTTCAGAAAATCTGCCAACCCCGACTTTACAGATGGGTTATTTACCAGGTAGCAATGCACGGGAACATTTTGACCATTTTCAAAAAGATTGCCCCAGGTTTGGTTGCCTTTTCCGGTAAAAAGCCTTGAAAAATTCTGTTGCGTTATCCCTTTCCGGTTTATTTCATTTATGAAAGGATTTTTTGCATTCATTACCGGCACAATCACATCGCGGCCTACCACCATGTTCCAGATTGACTGAAGGCTCGCTGAAGCCAGTGATTCATGCGTCATGAAACCAATTCCTGATTCAGCATTCAATAATCCGGGCATATTGTTATCCGTGGATTTGGTCACATTGATCGTAATATCCGGATGTAACGTTTTATATTCTTCTGCCCATTGCATGGTCAAATTATATAGATCAGGAGAAGCAAATACATTTATGGAGCCCTTTTGGGAAGGATTGCTGCCAGTTGCTGTTTCGCTGTAGGTGGCTATACTGCTGGTGAGCAGAAACAGTGCGACGAAAAAAAAGACCTTGGTTTTCATAATTTTATACTTTAGGATGATGACGGTCATCTGTTTATCAATTATAGTGCCAAAGCGAAAAAATGATCGTAAGAAACTGAAAATCAATATTCAAGAAACGAAGTGTTTAAAAAACATACAAGAAGATGTGTTGAAAAAATACACACACAACCGAATAGTGTGGCGTAACAGGCTGTTAATCAGAAGGAATAGTCTTGATGTATAAATATTCAACAGGTGTTGAAAAAGTCAACAGACGCGGTTCGGTGTCTTATTTCAACCGTGATTTTCAGCCGGGATGCTCAAAATATCGAACCAGGTTTACCGGACGGTAAGCGGGATCTTTTTTATACCGTTCTTGAACGGATGGGTGCAAATATTCTTTTGTATCGCCCGATCCGGGTATTTTTAATCCGATCGGACGATATAATTTTCCAGCCAGACTGTATAAGGCATTCATCGACTCATGTTTCAGTCCCATCGGGTCGGGATGTATTTTCATCTGGCTAAAGCTCAGGTTACAGTCGTTTGCTTTTTCAGCCATCCATTGCAACGAAATATCTGATAATAAAGCAACAGGATAGCCTCCGCCCACATCGGAATGTACGCCCGGGAACCACACCTGTTCAAGAACCTGGCCTTGTACATCCGGTTGCTGATGCCATAAGGCGGCCTGGAAGTTTTTTCTTTTTTCATCAATGGCCAGCGCGTGATAGGCGTGTTCAATTTTTGAGGATAATTCCGTATCGTGAAATTCATTCCGTCCGCTGGTTACTCCATGAAGAAACAGGGGATTTCCAAGGGCGCCAACGGTATCCCACACACCGATAAATTTAATTTTTGTGGATTCCTCAACGGCATAGGTTTTTCTGAAGAGTGTTGCTTCTTCTGATTTCGGATGGTAGGCCGGATGTCGGGAACGATACAACTCAAAGGCTTTCCCAACTTTATCGGTATATTTAATATCGAGAATTCCCGAGTTCCTGATCAAACCTGACAAACTCCGCACAGTAAACGCGCCACGACTGAAACCGAAAAAGAACAGTTCATCTCCCGGTTCGTAATTGTTCATCACAAACAGATAGGCTTGCATGATGTTTGCAGAGATACCTCTACCTGTTGCGCCGTCGAATATTTTTTTCAGCAGGTTCCCTTCTGCACCTATACCCAGGTCGTAATAGAGTTTTTGGATGGTTCCATCAACGGAACAGGGGTTCATTGCATTGGCAAGTTTAACGACATTGGTTTGGCATGGCAGGCCGTTCTCCTGTTTATCCGGCGTATTCCAGGTGCCATCACAAAAGATCGCGAGTCGTTTCATCACGCCAGTTTCTTAGCTACCTCACTGAGCATCACCTCAGCCATTTTAGGCAGGTCATATTCATAATACAGACCCCAGTCTCTCTTTGCCACATCATCGTTGATGCTGGCTGGCCATGAATCGGCGATGGTTTGACGGAAATCGGGTTTATAGGTGATTTCAAATTCAGGAATATGTTTTTTAATCTCTTTAGCCAGGATTTGCGGGGTGAAGGATATCCCGGCCACATTGTAACTTGATCGCAATGACAATTTGGAGGCATCAGCCTCCATTACATCGATGGTTGCCTTGATGGCATCGGGCATAAACATCATCGGGAGTGCCGTTTCAGGGCCGAGGAAGCACTCATATTTTTTATGTTTGATGGCTTCGTAGAAAATTTCAACGGCGTAATCGGTTGTGCCGCCGCCAGCTTCGGTTTTATAACTGATCAAACCCGGATAGCGCAGGCTGCGGGTATCCACACCATATTTATTAAAGTAATATTCGATCCAGCGTTCACCCGCCTGCTTGCTGATGCCATACACCGTGTTGGGTTCCATAACCGTAAATTGCGGAGTGTTCAGCCGCGGGGTAGAGGGCCCAAAAACGGCGATGGAGGAGGGCCAGAAAATTTTTGGAATTTTTAATTCCCGGGCAAGTTCAAGTACATTCATCAGGCTCCGCATATTGATATCCCAGGAGGCAAGGGGACGTTTTTCGGCATTACCCGAGAGGATGGCAGCAAGGTGGTACACCTGGGTGATTTTCTCATGTTCAAGGATCAGCTGAAGTTTGGAAGCATCGAGTACGTCGAGTATTTCGAACGGGCCGGTGCCGGCCACTTCGGCAGGAGCAGGGCGAATGTCGGTGGCGATTACCTTTGATTCACCATAAATTCTGCGAAGTTCGAGGGTAAGTTCCGAACCAATCTGTCCGGAGCATCCAATAACAAGTATTTTTTCAGACATAAACAGAGAAGTTTTATAATTAGCTGACAAAAATAGTAAGTTTTATTGTGAATCAATTAACTAAAATGAGTTTAAAGCCATTCCCGGCAGCGTTGATTTTTGATTGATCTCGCTTTTATTTCTAATTTTGCGTGTAATTAAATTTTATTATGGACAATCAACTCTATATCCACAATACACTTACCCGGAAAAAGGAACTTTTTGAACCCATCAATCCGCCTTTTGCCGGCATGTATGTTTGCGGGCCTACGGTTTATGGCGATCCACACCTGGGTCATACGCGTCCGGCCATTACATTCGACGTGGTTTTTCGCTACCTGTTGCACCTTGGATACCGGGTAAGATATGTCAGAAATATTACCGATGTAGGTCATCTGGTGGCCGATTTGGATGAAGGGGAGGACAAAATTGCGGTGAAGGCGCGTGTTGAGCAGCTTGAGCCCATGGAGATTGCCCAGTACTATGCCGACCGCTATTTTATATATATGGACTCACTGAATGTGAAACGTCCGAGCATTGAACCCAGGGCCTCAGGGCACATGATCGAGCAGATTCAGATGGTGAAACAGATTCTGGATGCCGGCTTTGCTTACGAAGTGAATGGCTCGGTATATTTCGATGTGGAAAAGTACAGTAAGTCGTATGATTACGGAAAACTTTCGGGTCGCGTACTGGAAGATATGATGGCAAACACCCGTTCGCTGGAGGGGCAGGATGAAAAGCGATATGCCGCCGATTTTGCCCTGTGGAAAAAGGCTCAGCCTGAACATATTATGCGTTGGCCTTCGCCGTGGAGCGATGGGTTTCCCGGCTGGCATCTCGAATGTTCAGCCATGAGTACCAAATATCTGGGAGCGTACTTTGACATCCACGGAGGAGGCATGGACCTGCTATTCCCGCACCATGAATCGGAAATTGCACAATGCCAGGCTGCCATCGGACATGAATCGGTTAAATACTGGCTTCACAACAATATGATCACCATCAACGGTCAGAAGATGGGAAAATCGTTGGGAAATTTTATCACACTTGAGGAATTTTTCACCGGAACACATCCTTCCCTTCAGCAGGCATACAGTCCGATGACCATTCGCTTTTTTATTCTGCAGGCGCATTATCGCAGCACGCTCGATTTTTCGAATGATGCGCTGCAAGCGGCAGAGAAGGGGTTGAAGAAACTATTAACCGGCTATGAGACATTGGGAAAAATAATAGCTTCAATGCAAAAGCACTCACCCCCGGCCCCTGTTGAAAATCAAAAGCCCTCACCCCCGGCCCCTGTTGAAAATCAAAAGCCCTCCCCCCCGGCCCCTCTCCCAGAGGGAGAGGGGAGGATTGCAGCTATTCAGCAGGAGTGTTATGCGGCAATGAATGATGATTTTAACACTCCGATGGTGATTGCCAGCCTCTTTGAGTGCGTGAGGATCATCAATTCCGTGGCTGATGACAAAGAGACTCTTTTGCCAGGCGAACCTGAGTTGCTGAAAAGCATCTTTGATACCTTTTTATTTAACATCCTGGGGATGAAGAATGAAAAATCGGGTGATCAGCATGAGGTGGTCGACGGGTTGATGCAACTGGTACTTTCTATGAGACAGAAATCACGCGAAACAAAAGACTGGGAAACATCGGATCAGATCAGGAATGCCTTACAGAAGCTGCATATTACGGTGAAGGATGGAAAAGATGGGACGAGGTGGAATGTCGAGTGACAAATGACGAATGACAAATGACGAATGACAAATGACAAAAAAATATCGCCATGAACACAGTTAAATCAATTGCAGTATTAATTTCAGTGATCATGATCACTGGCTGTACTTCCAAACAGGAAAACATGAAGAAAGAGTTGACCGATTTTATCCGTAAGCACGATTCGGTGCTGATCCCGTTGTATAAGCAAACAACAATTGCCTCCTGGGATGCAGCCATTTCGGGCAAGCCAGAGGATTTTCAAAAAGCGGAAGAGCTGAATCTGAAGATGATGGCCCTTTTTTCGAATAAAGAGTCTTTGAAAAAGATTGAAGAGATTAAGGTATCGGGCATGATTACCGACAGTTTGCTCAACCGGCAGCTGGATGTTCTTTACCGGTCGTTTCTCATGGCCAAGGCAGATACAGGCAAGCTGAATGCCATGGTTCGCATGGGTACCGTAATTGAGCAAAAATATGGCAACTTCCGCACGGAGGTGAAAGGTAAGAAAATGTCGGACAATGACGTTGAGGAGATTTTAAGCAGCTCAAAAGATGTGAAATATCAGCAGGAGGTTTGGGAGGCTCAGAAAAAGATCGGTTCGGTGGTGGCAGAGGATGTTAAAAAGCTTGTCAAACTGCGCAATGAAGTAGCCAAAGATTTAGGCTTTAAGAATTACCACGAAATGAGTCTGACGCTGAGCGACCAGAATCCCAGGGAGGTGAGTGACCTGTTTGACGAACTTGACAGCCTCACCCAAAAGGCTTTTGAGCAGGTGAAAGGGGATATTGACACCTATTTCGTAAAATATTACAATCTGAAGAGCAAAGAGGAGCTGATGCCGTGGAATTACCAGAACCGATTCTTCCAGGCAGCTCCGAAGATTTACGATGTTGACCTTGACAAGTATTACAAAGGGAAGAGCCTTGAAACACTCACGTCGGAATTTTATGCCGGCATTGGGCTACCCATCGAAGATATGCTTAAAAACAGCGACCTCTATGAAAAACCCGGAAAGAATCAACATGCTTTCTGTACCGACATCGATAATTCCGGCGACGTAAGGGTATTGTGCAATGTAAAACCCAATCAATACTGGATGAACACCATGCTGCACGAATTTGGCCATGCCGTGTATGATAAAAACATCGACACCTCCCTGCCATTCATCCTGCGTGATCCGGCCCACACTTTCACTACCGAGGCCATTGCCATGATTTTTGGGCGCTTCTCTTCAAATCCGCAATGGCTGAAAGACATTGTTGGTATCAGTGAGGAGGAGAAGATAAAGATTGCTGAGATATGCTTCAAAACGCTCCGCCTGGAGCAACTGGTATTCAGTCGTTGGGCCCAGGTGATGTACCGGTTTGAAAAGGAGATGTACAAAAATCCTGATCAGGATCTTAATAAACTGTGGTGGGATCTGGTGGAGAAATATCAGATGATGAAACGCCCCGAGGGTCGTAACGAGCCGGATTGGGCAACCAAGATACATATTGCAACGTACCCGTGCTATTACCACAACTACCTGCTGGGTGAACTTCTCGCATCACAGTTGTATTATTACATCGTTGCCAATGTGATCAAGTCGGACGATTACAAATTCCAGAGCTTTGCGGGTAACAAAGAGGTTGGTACTTACCTGAAGGACAAGGTATTTATGCCGGGCAACCGTTGGTATTGGAATGAAATGATCGAGAAGGCTACCGGTGAAAAACTGACCGCAAAATATTACGCGAAGCAGTTTGTGAATTAGGTTTGTCGGGCCGGCAGGGATGCAATCACACTCTTCGCGAATTTTCGGGCAATTGAGAGTTCATTCTGGTTGGGATGGCCGATGGTAAGCGGTCGCATGGCTGCGAATGCCGCAAGCATCGGGATGTTGCTTGCAATGAGTTCGTTTGCCATTTTTTCGGAAAGTTCCCCCTGGCAGTGAAAAATATCAACCACATGGCTTTTTGAAAAGGCAGCCATGCACATCTCCAGTTCTTTGGCCAACATGACCTGTTGTTGCTGGTCGTCACTATTTGTCAGCATGGCGTGCGTGATAAAAACGGCAATTTTTTTACCTTCTGCATGTGCTGCTGCGAATTTTTTAACTTCAGGCGGCAAACCAAACTGCATGACAGGAAAGCCGATAAATGTCAGATCAAACCCTTCAAGATTTTCAACATCATCAATGGGTTTCAGTGTTTTTTCACCGGGAAGCTCTTCAAAAACAGCCTCAGCAACTTTTTTCGTGTTGCCTGTTTGCGACCAATAGGTTACCAGGTATTTCATGGCGAATTAATTGACGAATTGTTGTATTCCTTTAGCAGTCTTGACCCGTCCAATGGCTATGGTGGCTTTTTTGCAATTTTTGGTTTAACCGTTGGCTATTGTCTGTTATGTGTTTGGCAATTTCCTTTTGTTTGTCAAGCCGTTTTTCTAATTCTCTCTTTTGCAAAATGAAAACACGGCTGGGGTTCAATTGTTTATTTGAAATAGTATAACTGCTCATTACTTTTTGGGCTTTTTATGGTTGAACTTTTTAGCAGTTTTGTTTTCAGGCAAAATTGATTTTGCATTTATAGAAGTCACTACATTTTTGCCTGTTTTAGCTTCCAGTTCTTTGCGTGCCACATTTGCCACATTGCCGCCCTGTTTAGCAACCTTCTTACTTTCTTCAAAATCCTTTGGTTGAGTTGCGGCTGATATGTCCTTTGTTGATGCCTCGGCAAGCATGTTTAGAATGAGTTCGGTATTGGTCATGTTATCCCGTAGGTTTTCCTTTTTCAAACCTTTCAGAATTTTGTATTCTTTAGTAGTTTTATCGC
>DYQT01000116.1:0-1993 GCA_020719165.1 Draconibacterium orientale
CCGAACCACCTGGCACAGGCTAAGTTCCGAAGCTTGGGGTGCAAGTCGGGTTAAATGTTTGCCGGGTACCACCGTACAAAGCGGAGGCTCCTTTCATGCCTATATCAACACAGAGGGTGTGTATTGTAATTCTTTGAAGATTGGTGAAGTTTCACTGAATCCCGGGGAGGATTCGGATAATGAAACCTTCATTCAACAGGGAGATGAATTCTTTAAAGTTTTCCCGAATCCTACAAACGGAGGTTTCTCGCTTGAACTTTATGGTGTCGACGAAACCGTAGAATTGAAAGTCGAAATGTTTGGAATACTGGGCGAACGTGTGTTTAATGCGGAGCTGCAAGGTCAAAGAAAATATGATTTAACCCTGGAAGGAAAACCGATCGGGGTCTATTTCATCCGTGTGGTTAGTGGAAAACTTGCAGGAGCCGGGAAGATTATCAAGCAATAAAGGGGGTTTTACCCGAATAAGTGCAGATTCTGACAACTCAAAATGTCTCTTGTCCCGAAAAATAAAAACCTGATGATTTGGAGCCGATGGCAAAGTCGAGGTTGATGTTCGTTCTGAAGTATTTGTTGACCATTACCCTGATGCCGAAGCCGACTGCTGGTTGTATGTATTGAAAAAGGGATATATTGCGATGAGGATTATCTGTTGTTGTAGCATTCACAAAAATCACTCCGCCAATAATATTTGAACAGGGCCAGATAGGGAAACGCCATTCAATCTCACTGTAAACCAGGTTCTTTCCACGGTAACGGCCATTTACATAACCTCGTCCTGAACGGGCACGCTGATCACCGCCCAGGCTAGGCAATGTCATATAGGGAAGATTACCGGTAAGGTTAAAATCGCCAAAGACCCAGAAAGCGATCAGGTTTCTGGGTTTCTTTTTAGAAAGTCCGACGTAGCTCCTGAATTCCATCCAGAGCTCCGATGCATCCTGGTCGCTTCCGAGGAATTTGAAGTTATACCGGTAGTTGATGTTGGCGTATATGCCTTTATAGGGGTTGGCCTGGTTGTCGCGGCTGTCGTAAACAACATTGGCGCTCAATCCCGATAAAACGTAATGCACTCTGCTATAATTGTTTGTGTCGGAATAAACCGAATGGGGAGTCACCAATCTCGGGACTGTATCCAGGTTGAGTTTTTCATCGTTAATGGAATAATAATCATCAAAATGATACCCTATACCGGCATAGAAATTCTCCTTGATTCTCATATTGATTATCTCGCTGAATTTCACATAATTGAATTTCATCGGGAAGGACAAAGAATCAGTTGAACCACCTTCGCCTGACCAATGGATCTCACTCGGAAGGTTCCCGGTTTCGGGAGCGTTGGTGCCCAGTCCATAGGTGGGTTGACTATAAATGTAAAACCGCCAGTCGCCCTGCAGGAAAAATTTGTTTTCCTTGGTATAGATATTCGATTTTACAAAGGTGATGAGCTGTTTTTTTGAGGTAACGGCCACCGTAAACGGGGCAGAGGATACACGTGTATTCTCCTTCGGGCCCATGTACCAACCAAAAGTTCCTCCAACACCAAGTAAAAACCCATTGGAGGGGTTTGAACTGATGTTCGGCAGCACCAGCACCATAAATTTCTTAGGCGGTTTCGGAGCTTTCTCTTTCTTCCTGAACAGGTCGCCAATGGCTTTTTGCTGACAATCCTTTTCAGGTTTCGCAAACACTGTATCAGCTCCGGCTAAGGCGGTATTCCCGGTTGTGTCCACCTTCTGAGCAGATAAGCCACCTGCCGCAGCCAGGAAAACTAAAAGCCATAAAAATAACTGTAGACGGTTTTTCATTTGAATTTAATTATCGTTATTTTTAGATTGATTGGTCACAATTGTTCCTGTAATACGACCCCTCCGGGGCCGATAAATCATATCGCTTATGGTCGCTACCAATATTGCGCTCCTATGGAGCGCGGCGATTACGTCATGCTTTACCTTGTTCTCTAAATTAATAACGGTCAACATCATCACATCAT
>DYQT01000116.1:2093-10675 GCA_020719165.1 Draconibacterium orientale
CCCATCATCCCATCATCCCATCATCCCATCATCCCATCATCCCATCATCCCATCATCCCATCAGCACATCAGCACATCAGCACATCAGCACATTAGCACATCAGCACATTAGCACATTAGCACATTCTATATCGGCATCCCAAATCCAAAAAAGAACCCGTTTGTATTGATCGAAGTAAAGGCATATTCAAACCGGATCACCAGGTCGTAATAGGTCACAAAGTCGATTCCCAAGCCCCAGCTGAACAGCATTCTATTGTTGTAAGGATTAACATCGGTGAATTTGTTAACCACATAACCTGCATCAGCAAAGGCATTCAGGTAAAATGCATATTGAAGCGCCTTGAACTTGTTTTTTTCCTGTCCCTCTTTTACTTTCCTTATACTTGGCTTGATGAGTTCAAATTTAATGTTGTTCCTGGTAAAATACATCTGGTCGCCCTTCAGGGTGTACAGGTCAAACCCGCGGATGAAATCTTTACCGTCGGTCATGTTCAACTGGTAATAGTAAGGGGTGTTTTCACCAGATGCATTTTCTGCCTTGAACATTTCTGCTATGTACCATTTCCGGCCAATGGTTTGATAAAAGTGAAAATCAACGCCGTAATAGAACAGGTCAATATCCTTTGAAACGAGACCAAGTCCGACCTTGTTAACGAACACCCTGAGCATATTCCCTTTCAGGGGGTAGGAATGGCTGTTGCGGGAATCGTAATAGTAATCGGCATAAAGACTGAGAGACATGTTCGAATTTTTGTTTCCGGCCAGGTAATTGGAGTCGAGTTTCATCACTGAGTCGGAAACCCTGATATATTCACCGGTAAGTTTTATCGTTCCATAATTGTACAGGCCTGGCCGGAGGGTGAGTTTCGCACCAAGTTTGGCCACCTGGGAACTATTGGGGGCATAGATCATCTGACGCTTATTTTCGACCGAGGCATATTCAACGTAATACATGTTGGTATATCCGGCAGTCATGGTCAAGCCAACCTTTTTCCCCTTACCAACCCAGGGAATTTTGTAACCCACCGCGATGGCCCAGGTTTTTCCTGCCAAGGCAACAACAGAGGTTTGGTGGTTGAGCCCGAAAAGGTTGTTGTGACTAAAAAACAACCCCATGCTCAGGTATGACCAGTCAATGTCCCTGATCCATTCGTTGAAATTTGGTGCATTGAGTTTTGGGATAGGGAACAACCACCAGTAGTGTCGCTCTACCACGTCGATGAGCAGGGTATAGTCATTGTCCTTTATCCATTTTAATGAAAGGTTAACCATTAGAAACAATTTGGCATTGATCAGGTTTTCGCGGCTGTAATTCATCCGGAGGCGCAATTCACTCGAATCGCCCGGGTAAAAATTCCGTTCGTTGAAATTGCCACCCTTCCCTTTCTGAAAAGTTGCCAGACTGTCACCAATCTTAAAATCAAGCTCACGAATAATGATCTGTGGTTTTGTTAGCTTGTTTCCTATAACCTCAACGCCGGTAATTCTAACATATGGGGCATCCAGTGTATCCGGTACATGGATTGAGCCGTCTTTGTTCTGCGCCCATAATGCAAACGATAAAAAAATCGAAATAAAAACCACTGTTGCCCTCAGTTTCCTCATGGTATCCTTTTTGAATGCGAAAATAGTTTTTATTGCTAATATATTCATGAGACCTTTTGTAGTTTTTCGACTGAAACAAATTGGAATATTTTATCAGGATTCGCTAATGCTGAATCAACGGTTGTATTCCGGCTGTATCCTAATTTTTGCATGATGTCTGAGGCATATCGGTCAACCAGGCCTGTCGTTTCGGGTGTCGGGGGCTTGGGTTTTCGCTCTGGCGCAGGATTTTGATTCAGGTATTGGTTGAACACCGATGAAACCTTACTGAAGTCACCCAATCCGAATTTCTCATAAATAGCCTTCAGATGCCATGGAATATCCTCCATAAAATCATCCATTTTCAATTCGATGAGGTTGGATGATTGTATTTTGTCACGGTCACAAAAATATGCGTCCATAGACTTCTTGTAAAGATTAAACACGTTTTCGCGGGAAAAGTCAGTGGGAACGTCCTGCAGTTGTACTCCGGGAAAAACCGAAAGAATGAAATGGTAAAGCGATTCGATGACTTTGTACGGATGCCGGTGAATGAAGATGAACTTTGCGTCGGGGAACATCACTTTGAGCAAGCCAATTCTTGTGAGGTGGCACGGGTTTTTTCCGATATACCGCGTGCCGCCGGTGTTGAAAATAGCCTTGGCGATCATTCCCCGGTAGGCTTCCTTCCATTGGGTTAATAAGTTGGGATTAAGATTCCCGGTAAACAATTCCTCTTCGATAATCCGGTCAAAATCAGCAGGGAACAAAAAGAATTTGTAGATGGTTGAAGGCTGTATGTTCATCAGTCCGAAATCCTCCTCCTGCGGGAAATCCATATCCATGCTTACGTTGTCGTATGGCCTTCGGGCCGGGACAAGATGATTGATCAATGGTTTCAGCCACCATGACTGGGTAAGGACCAGGTTTGGGAAAACTGTCTGGAATGTGGTGGTATACGCTGCGGCAGGATCCTGGCACAGGAGATTGTGCAGCAGGGTGGTACCGCTCCGCCAGAAACCGATGATGAAGACCGGAGGAGTAGTTAATTCATAATTCAGGATGCGTTTTTGCCAGATAATCCGTTCTGCCTGGGTGAGTGGTTCCAATATTCCGGCGGTGGCAGAGGAAATCATGAATTTCCTCCGGTACTTTGATCCAACATGATGTGAATCAATCACAGGAGGAATGTTTTTGATGGAACTCCCTGCCAATGTGGTAACGGGAAAACTAAAACTGGATCGGCGCATAATATGTTAATCTAATGAGGCGGGAACAATGATATATTGCCGGACCTCTTGCTACAAGGCAGAAAAAACATTTCCCTCCGCCAATATCTTTTCAGTCGGATACCGAAAGTAATAAGGATCATTTCCGAAGTAGTAGTGATAGCCTGGTTTAGCCTCCTTGTACCAGGAGATGTCTGTAAATACATTCAGAATAAAGACTGTTTTATATGGATTTTCCGTATAAAACAAATAGGATTGAATCAATACATTGCTATAATGACCCTTTGAATTTTTATATCTGAAATTGGTGGACAATAATGCACTCCCTTTCTCTTCACTAAAAATATGATGCCCCAGGTTGAATAATTTAGCCTGGGAAATACTGTACCAGCTTAGATCATCCGGATGCATCGATTTCAATAAATTCGAAGGATTAACATCTTTGGGTTCCATGCCGGTTATATTGAAGCTTCGCTTGCTTGAAAAAAGAATTTTCAATTGAATGATATCAAAGACAAAGAAAAACTGGTTGTTGGATTTTGTCAGTTTCTCCAATTTCCTGATTAAAATATCTTCCTCATTCATATCCTTAAATCCGCCGGGGAGATACTGATCAATGAAACTGAAAAACAGGGAGTAATTGTCAATTACTGATTTCATGATAGAAAAATTGTCATATTAAGCTTTCTTGTTACAATCCAAAACGGTATTGAAGTCCTCCGACAAATTGTTGCCTGGTACCTAAGAATCCATACTCAGCCCGGAGCATCAGGTGCCGGTTGATCTGAAACTGCGTACCAATGAGGAAATTCCATTTGTTCTTCAAGGATTTATCAAGGGAATACTCAACAGTTGCACTTTTTCCGTCATTCAGTGCCCCATCGGCGGCAGTGAGCACACCTGATGCCTTTGCCAGTGCTTTGTTTGCGGCATCGTATTTTGACGCATTGACCGGATTTTTTTGTTCAACCGGAGTTAAGCTGCTCCACCAGGATTCAACCTGCATGGATGTTTCGTTTACTTTTTCAAAACCCTGGTTGACTTTTGCCTGCAGTTCCGTAGTTGGAAAAATTTCGGACAGATTTATCGAACCACTTGTTGCAGCAGAATAGTTCAACCGGAAAGCTCCTACCCAGCCGGCAATATTCATATCCGGATTTTTAAACTTAAAGGTCTTTCCAACCCTGGGTCCGAACACAAATGTGAAGACAGGTTTATCAAGTGCGCTGACATCCGTCCAAACGAAATTCATATCCAGTGCAATCCAAATGCCTCCCACTCCAAAGGTCGGGGTCATACCGAAACCCAGTGATGTAGCATCAAAGTTCGCCTTTGTGGAAAGTGCGCCTATCTGCGACCATGTACTGTCAAGACTTGGCATCCATATCCCTGCATCAATTGCCGTAGAGGTCTTGGCAAAAGCAAGAATTCCGTAAACATTTAAAAATGGGAACAACCATAAATCCGGCCGAATATTTATTGCATTTGCTGATGAGGTGGCTTTATCAAACCTGATGATTTCATCCAGGTTATGCATCTCCCCGCCATTAAATCCAACCATTAGATCATCAATGACGAGTTCGGAGTTCTGCCATAAGTAATTTATGCTGATCCCTGCAGAGTATGGAAGTTGATATCCTTTAGCCGCCGCCTTTTTACCCCAGATGGGCAAAGCAAATGGGTAGCCCTGTTTTTCGATACTGTCTTTCAGTGTCTGATTTTTTTCTCCAACGATCTTATTCGTATACACCTGGCTGAAAACATGAAAAGAAATGAGAATAAAGGCGATCAATATCGGTAGAAACTGTTTCATGTATTTGTTGATTTTATTTTGATTCTTGAATAATTATATGCTGACCTACACAGTTGCCCCTCCCTATACCGGGGGGAGAGGTAACTGTGCAGTCGGAAAACTATTTTTTTTGTTCGATGGTCACATAATCTATTTTCCCGGTAAATTTTGAAGATCTGCCGTAATCGGCAACAGGGGTTCCTTCATCAAGACCCACATCAGCCAGGTCATCAACAGAGAAAATGCCCGGTTGAGTTTTTTCGATCCTGCCTTCTGCTACCTTTTTGGAATTAACGGTAATTGTCCCAATACCTCCTTTACCAAAGCCGTCGCCATTATAGGCAAATTCATATTTCAGCAGGTAATTTCCAGGTTTCAGGGCTTCCGTTGCTATAATCCGGGTTGATTCCAACCCCAGGTAATTATAGGAAAATGCTGGCTTCCCGTCTTTAAGGTAGAATGAAAGACCGCCAAACCGTCCGCCCTGGCATACAATTACACCATTTCCTTTTTGGTCGACTGTAACTGCGGCAGTGATGGAATAGGATTTATTTCTCAGGTCAATGAAAATATCCACGCCCATACCTTTCATTCCTTCTCCGTACGTCACAGAAGTTCTGTTGCCCATTACCGTCGGTCGACCCATCAACTCCGCATTGAGTCTTTCCAGCAAGCGGTCATCCAATGGCAAAACATGATATTTTTCAGCTTCTTTCATAAACAACGCCTGCATATCTTTCAGTTTTTCTGGATTTTGTGCAGATAAGTCACTCGTAAGGCTGAAATCGTCGAGGGTATTATACAACTCCCATTTATCCTCCTGCAGTGTGTTAACGGGATTCTGTTTCCATGGGGGTCTGTGAATTGTCCTCGCATACCATCCATCCTCGTATACTCCCCGATTACCCATCATTTCAAAGTATTGAACTTTATGTTGTTCGGCTGCTTTTGCATCGGTAAAGGTATAGGCAAGACTGGTACCCTCTATTGGATCCTGTTCAATACCATTCACCATTTTCGGTGCGGGTAACTTCGCAATTTCATAAACGGTTGGAGCTATATCAATCACATGTCCGAACTGCGAACGCATTTCTCCTTTAGCCTTAATGCCTGCAGGCCACTGAATGATCATGCCGTTACGCGTTCCTCCGAAGTCTGAGGCTACCTGCTTGGTCCAGGAAAAGGGAGCATCCAATGCTACTGCCCATCCTGCGGAAAAATGCGGATAGGTGCTTGGGCCACCCCAGTCGTCATAGTGCTTTAACATATCAGGGACGGTTTCGGAAACACCACTGAAATAAGTCATTTCCTGGTACATACCGTTCATTTGACCTTCAGCGCTGGTGCCATTATCGCCTGCAATAAATATGATGACCGTGTTATCCATTATCCCCAAATCTTGTATAGCCGAGACAAGTCTTCCGGCTTCATAATCCGTCTGTTCGGCAAATCCCGCATATACCTCCATCTGGCGGGCAAACAGCTTCTTTTCATCAGCCGAGAGTTTTTCCCAGTCCTTGATATCACCGGGTTTGGGCGCCAATTGGGTGTTCGGTGGCACAATTCCCATTTTTTTCTGGCGCTCCAGTGTGAGTTCTCGTAACTTATCCCAGCCCTGGTCAAACTTCCCTTTGTATTTTTCTGCCCATGCTTTTGGAACATGATGTGGAGCATGGGTAGCGCCAGGGGCATAATACATGAAAAAAGGTTTATCAGGCGACAGAGCCTGTTGGAAACGAACCCAAGAAATAGCCTGGTTGGTCATGTCGGTGGTAAAGTGATAATTCGGATCCTGCGGTGTTTCAACAAGAGTGACTCCATCATAAATCAAAGGAGCATACTGATTTGTTTCACCGCCAATAAAACCGTAAAATTTCTCAAAACCTGATCGTGTTGGCCACCGGTCCTGGGGTCCGGAATTCGAAATTTCCCAGGGCGGTGTTTCATGATACTTCCCGAAGGCTGCGGTATTATAACCATTCTGACGAAGAACCTCAGCCATTGGGGTAATGGTTTGAGGCCTTACTGAGGTATTTCCCGGGAAAGTCGTAGCTGCTTCCCCGATACAACCCATATTGTTGCTGTGATGGTTATACCCTGTCAGCAAAGCTACGCGGGTAGGCGAGCATAGCGCAGTGGTGTGAAACCGGTTGTACATCAATCCATTATCAGCTAATTTGTCCATGTTTGGCGTGGCAACCGGACCGCCAAAAGCTTCGGAAACGCCAAAACCCATATCGTCAATTAAAATAACCACCACGTTGGGGGCGCCTTTTGGAGCAGTAACATGAAAACGTGGCGGCGCAGTTGCATTGCGCACATCCAGTTCGGTGAATGATTGCCGTTTCGGCTCTTTGATGGGAAGGGCAGAGCGGTCAAATTGATCGCCTTCACCCGTTGTTACCACCTCATTCTTTTGATCTTGATTGTTGCAGGCACATAGCAATGCGCCGGACAATAATGGGAATAAAAGTTTTTTCATAATCCTGCTCCTTTTTTATAGCCGCTGTTCTCAATTACAATTTTCAGATCTTTTGCCGCTGCGACCAGTGAAGTTATCACCGGATATTGTGTTCCATCCGGAAGATCTTTGTATGTCACTTCAAAAGTCACTTTATCTTCGGGATTGTCAATGTATGTGTTGACACTTAAAGCCATCAGTTTTTGCGACGCTTTGTCTATAGATATCGCCAGCACGTCACCCTGCTGCAGATAATCCGGAAAACTGAGTTTAAATTTTTTATTCGGTTCGATGATTTGAATGGAAACCTTGCCTGCACCATAAATCTGCTGTATCTTTTCTCCTGCAGGAGGCAAATAGCCTTTAATTTTTTCAATGGCTTTTGCTATATAGTCTGCCATTTCCTCTTTTTTGTTGGCAGCAATCTTGCCTCTCAACCCTCCGGGCGTTTTTGCCTGGTCGGTCGCACCTGTCGCAACCTTTGTGAGTTGTCCGTCAACGCTGTAATAACACTGATTTTGTTTCGTCGATTTCAGCTCACCTTTGATGTAGGTCTTTGTTGTTTCGATCCAGGCATACTGTTTAACCTTTTCCTTACTTTGGAGTAAGTTGGTTTTGATCATGGCAACAATTTCTTTCATGTCGGCCTGGGCAAAACTTATTGAAGTCGATGTAAACAGCATCAGCATCAATAACAATTTAGTTTTTTTCATGGTGTTTTTTTTATAGTTTGTGTTAATACTTCTGGATTCTTGACGTGGATCAAATTTACTATCATCCTTATCGGGACACAATACCTATTTATGGGTATTCGGTCATAAAAAAAAGTTATGTGCTATTTTCTTCTTTACTTTGCACAGATCGCTGAAATGCAAAAAACCGTAATCATGAAAACCAGTTCCGCCGATTATGACTTGTTTTTTAAGTTCATCGAGACATATACCCCTTTAGGATACCAGGGGATTGATCGTAATGATCCGTTGATATTTGATCTTGAGAAGCTGACCAAGGAACATAACCAGTTTTTTTTCGTGGGCGATTTGATCGAATCAAGGATTATATGGGCCAGTAGCAGAAGCCACGAGATGATCGGGATCAAGCCGGAAAATCTTACGGCTTACCATTTCATGGAAGCCACACACCCCGAAGATTATAATAAACACAGCCTGGGCAGGGTAAAGATGTACAGCCTGGCCAATGATTTTTTTGCGGCTGAAAAAGGAGAAAGCATGGGTGTCATTACTACATAAGAAACGACCTTACAAATCACAGATTTCCAGTTGAGGAATTGCTGGCGTTAGGTATCCCTTTTTCGGACCATGAATTTGAGATTATCAAACTGATTGCCGCCGGTTTTAACAGTAAACAAATTGCTGCAAAAAAGTTCCTGAGTATTCACACAGTCAATACCCATCGCAAAAACATCTTCTTCAAACGATTGCTGTGAGCACGCCTGTTTTCGAAAAAATATTGTGTGTAAGAGTTATTGAAAACCAGGTTAAAATTACCTTTA
>DYQT01000358.1 GCA_020719165.1 Draconibacterium orientale
TTCACACGATTTTACCAGTGAAATAAGTTGTAAGAATTTATGGGGATACACTTAGCTACGAGAGCGAAATGGATACCCCATAAGAGGCAAATAGCTATGGCGTCCCCATACTGATCCATTAGTCAACCGGTCGACCTTTGGGCGAGGATGCTTTTATTGACCAACTGGAAATCGCAACAAATCGGATTTTAAGGTCTCAAAAACCTGGCCCCCCCAAAAAAAAAATCAGCAAGAGTTAGATATACTGTCATCGGAATTCAGCACGAAAAGTCCGGATTACCATGTCGTCATTTCGACCATCGGGAGAAATCTTGATAGTATCAGCAGAGTTAATGGGCACGGCCTATCGGCCTTCGGACACTCTTCTATGTTTCGCTTGCCTGCCCATACTATGTCACCTTTTTGTTGAAAAATCAGCAGGAAGGCTGGGCAGGTAAGCGAAGACTCCGAAGCGCAGCGTGCCCATCAACCTTGTCTGGATACGGCGCATGGAGATGAAACGATGTCCACTTAAGTTAATGACATTGAGTGCCCAGTAGTTAGTGCCTCACACCGGCTGCGGTGGCGATGTATCATAAAGTAACTTTTGACCATTTTTTACCAAAATTGGTGGTGAAAATTCAAAAAACTGAAACACATAATTTCAATAAGTTAAGTTGAAGTTGCGGGGAAGACATTGAGGAAAAGAAATGACTGAAGGAGGTGTACGCAGAGTTCACGCCGCAGTGGGTGTCATATTGTCGATCTTTTTGCTCGTCCAGATCGGCAGCGGAACCATAATCGCGTTCAACGAATTTATAGGGCATGGACATCATGTTCACGCTGGAACCTCGGGGCACGAGGTCACAGATCCCAACCACGATACTGGCGAGCCATACTCAGCTGACGATGCACTTCAGATTGTTCACCATCAGGGTGGACGCCTCGTGCAGGCCCTCAGGGCTATTTTGGGTCTTGGTGCACTCTTCATGGTTCTTTCCGGTGCAGGAATTTATGTATTGGCCCGCAAGAGAAAAGGAAGAATGTCTAATCAGGCGTTGTAGCTGACCGATCACGCTTGCGTATCATAAAGTAACTTTTGGCCATTTTTTGCCAAAATTGGTGGTGAAGACCCAAAAAAATGAAATACGCAATTTCTTCCAAGTAACTTAAAGCAAATGTTTGAACTTACATGATTAATCAAGACTCCATTTGTCGTTCTGAAAGCTCAACGAGCTTAAACCCCAACTCCTGGGCTTGATGTTTTAAGCTTTGAATAACTCGGCCACGATAATGTTCTTCGTAATACTTTTGTCCGACATCAATATAGTCGGTGCCGTTTTTTAACATCGAGTAGACCAAACGGGCCAGTTTGTGATCTGTCGCTGTTATGGCCTTTGGCGCACTTAGTCTGGATCGGAGCCTACCCAGGTAGGCTCCAAGGGCGCTTTTTGAATTGGTCAGCGCAAAGGCTGCCATGCGAAGGGCTGCTGCTGCTCGGTTGGCAACTTTTTTGTTCTTGCCGCTGAGTACTTTGCCTCCGCTGACTTTCGTGCCGGGGCATAACCCTAGCCAAGAAGCAAAATGCTTGGCCGATTTCCAGGGACTCATGTCAATGCCGATCTCGGCAATGATCTTGAGGGAGGAACAACGGTGCCAGGGAGCAACGGTGCCAGGCTTGACAAATGGGTATTGTTGGAAATATAAGGAGTGCCATACTCATTAATAGCCAAAATCAGTAAGGTATGGTGTCCGCCTTTTTTGCAAAAAACACCCCTTTATCAAGCCTGACACCCATCTTTCTTCCGTTGATGTTACAACCTGAGTTCCCGGACAATTGTAACGAGGAATCAGGATAGATAAATATTAACAATATGTTACGATATTCATGTCGTCCAAAAAACATCGTTACAATTAATGTTATTGTAACGATGTTTTTGGTAAGTGCTTTTTTGCAACATTCTGATATTAAATGTTTTTTTGTTTTTCATCGTTACAATTACTCGGGAATTCAGGTTACAAAACCTTCATTTTTCCTCTGGTTCCCATGCGACGCATGGGAACCAGTACCCGCCTATGCTTTTCTTGACTTTCTGTAATCGAGCGATTGCAAATAAGTTGTGCAGATAATCAAAACCACACCTGAATTTGACGACTGGTTTACAGGGTTAAAAGACCGTGTAACTCGAACCCACCTTGCCAACAG
>DYQT01000359.1 GCA_020719165.1 Draconibacterium orientale
CGGGATTTGTTTCAGATCGGTCCAGTTATTGAAAATGGTTGTTCCACCTGTGAACTGCCAGATGTACTTGTCGAAAGTGCCGAATTCCTTTTGAACTTTCAGAAAAGCCTGCGCATTGATAACCGTTGACCTGATTTTAAGCTGGTTGCGTATGATACGGGTATCCTGCATCAATTGCTGAATGTGGGTTTCATCATACAAGGCAATCTTTTCAGCATCAAAATTATCAATTGCAGCCCTGAATCCTTCGCGCCGGTGCAGAATGGTTTTCCAGCTCAAGCCAGCCTGGAAAGCATCCAGGATCATAAATTCGAAAAGCTTCCGGTCATCGTGTAATGGAACACCCCATTCGCAATCGTGGTATTCTATCATCAACGGATCGTTGCCGGGCCAGTTGCAGGTATTGGGTTGTTGCATAGGTCTGAATTTATCAATATAGTGCTAAAAATCTACTGTTCAAGGTTCAACACTTCGACTTCGCTCAGTGTGACAGGTTCAAGTGCTTCGCGTTAAAAGTTGTTCAATGTTGTTCAATGCTTCGCGTTCAGGGTTCAAATGCAATACCATTCTTGTCCACGTCTAGCTCCTTGGGGTTTGGGGTAACTCGTATCCTCAGGATTCAAAGTTGTTCAAATGCAGCACGTTCAATGTTCAAGAGTTAATCAGAGAATGAAGTTGTTGAGTTCATTGGGTTTTATAATCCCTTTTTCGGTAATAAACCCGGTTATATATCTCGCCGGAGTTACATCAAAAGCAGGATTCAATGCATGTGATCCGGGAGATGCCATACGGATAGTTCGCATAATACCTTCAGTATCAGGTCCTGAATATGTCAGCACTTCATCTTCACTTCGTTCCTCAATCAAAATTTGGGAACCATCAGAAAGAGAAAAATCAATGGTCGAAAATGGAACAGCTACATAAAATGGTATTCCGAATTCCTTTGCCACAATGGCTTTCTCAAAGGTGCCTATTTTATTGGCTGTATCACCATTTGCCGCAATGCGATCAGCACCAACAATTACAAAATCGATCATTCCCTGGCTCATAAGGTAAGCGCCTGCATTGTCGGGAACTATTTTATGCGGAATGCCTTCGTTTTGCAATTCCCAGGCGGTAAGTCGTGCTCCCTGGTTTCGCGGACGGGTTTCGTCGGCATACACAAAAAAATCTTTCCCTTGCTCTTTTGCAATATATAAAGGTGCCAGTGCACTTCCATAATCAACAAATCCAAGCCAGCCGGCATTGCAATGGGTTAAAATCCGGCTTCCGTTTTTAATCAGGCTACTGCCATATTCACCGATTTTTTTTGCATCGGCGACATTTTCGTCGGCCAGAAATTGTGCTTCGCGCAAAGCATTCTCAACGCTTATTAAGCCCGCATTATATACTCTTTCGGTGGCATAAAAAAGATTACGGGCAGTTGGTCGTGTTGCTTCGATTTCTTTTCGGGTCTGATCAAAAAACTCAAGTTGCACTGAATTGTATTCGCCTATTTGCGCCCCTCGCCCCTCGCCCATCGAAATGTGTTTTTCCTGATCTGACTTTCGACTCTTGTTAATCGCCCCTCGCCCCTCGCCGTTCGCCCCTTCCATAAATGCCTGTGCCATAGCAAATCCTGCAGCAGCACCAATTGCACCGGCACCGCGGGTGATCATTGTAACAATAGCATGACAGGTTTCGCGAAAATTCTTTGCACAATAGATTTCAAAAGAGAAGGGCAATGCATTCTGGTCGATCATAAAAACTGATGATCCTTCCATCCAGATAGTACGGTAGTGCTTGCCTGCTACTTTCATTGAAGCGGTTTTAACTGGTTAACGGCAATCCACGCCATCAGCCCCATTCCTGTTTCGAGGCTTCGCTCATCCGCATCAAATTCAGGAGTATGAAGGTTGCGAATAATTTCCCATTCAGGGTTTTTAACCCCTAAGCGGTAAAAGCAAGCCGGAATAATATGCGAATAATACGCAAAGTCTTCGGCTGTCATGCGTTGCTCTAGATCGACCACATTTTCAGGCCCAAGATATTGCTGTGCCAGCGCTTTGGCTTCGGATGTAGCCAGATCGTCATTTACCAGGAAAGGGTATCCATGGTCGATGCGCACATCACAGGAAGCTCCCATTCCCTCAGCCATTCCTTTGGCGATAGCACTAATTTTCTCATGAGCAAGTGCCCGCC
>DYQT01000117.1 GCA_020719165.1 Draconibacterium orientale
GAGTCCTACAAATTCATTTTCTGCTCTTTGCGCCATTTTCACCAGGTCGATCATGTCGAGCTGTCCGTCATTCATCAGCATATTCAGTGCAAAGGCGGTAACCATCTCGATGGATGCAGATGAGGAAAGCCCGGCGCTATTGGGAATATCGCCCGAGTAGAGCATGTCGAATCCAACGATCGGGATGTTCAGTTGCCTGAACTGATCGAAGATGCCAAGGGGGTAGTTTACCCACTGTTTGTTGACTTTCTTCGAAATGTCCGACACCGGAATAGCAGCGGTGAACTCCATATTGACTGATGCAAGCCTGACAACACCTGAATGCGAACGGCGAATAAGCAGGTATGTGCCATACTGAATGGCACACGGCAGCACAAATCCCCCGTTGTAATCGGTATGTTCGCCAATCAGGTTAACCCGCCCGGGGGCAAAAAAGCATCTTGGTTTCTCTTCGGGGTTGCCGTACAGTTCAAAAAAATGTTCGTGTAACTTTTTCAGGTCCATGCGTAGTTTGAATTGATGGTTGTTGATTTTGGTGCTAAAAATTCATGGCTAAGTTATAAAGAAAACAGAGATCGGCATCGGAACCGCAACGAATATTTTCACGCACCGGTAAGCAGGAAAATGATAATTTTGCCATTTAAAATGTTTACCTATGAATCGTTACCTTGCTTTGATCATACTTGGATTCTTCGGGCTATCCACAACCATACTGTTTGCCCAGGATATCAACACCTTTGAACTTGACGGTGGATGGAAATTCCGTCGTGCAGGCACCAAAGAATGGTTCCCCGCCCGGGTACCCGGTACCGTTCACCTCGACCTGATGCGCAATAACATGATTCCCGATCCATATCTGAGGGATAATGAATCAAAATTGCAATGGATCGGCGAAGTTGGCTGGGAGTATATGAAAACCTTTAACTATGCAGAAAACAATTTTGCATGGCGTCACATCGACCTGGTGTCGAAAGGATTAGATACCTATGCAAATGTTTACCTGAATGATTCATTGATTCTGGTGGCTGATAACATGTTCAGGGAGTGGTATGTCGACATCAAGAGGCACCTTCACATCGGACCCAACACCCTGCGCATTCAGTTTCCGGCCATTATTCCTCAAAACAAAGCCGAGTATGACAAACTGCCTCAAAAACTGCCCGGCGACGAGAAGGTGGTGTGCCGGAAGGCCGCCTATCAATACGGCTGGGACTGGGGTCCTAAACTCGTTACCTGTGGAATCTGGCGTCCGATCTATATCCGCGAATGGAATGCAGTGAATGTTCTCGGGGTGCAATTTATTCAGAAGAAACTGACAGACTCCATCGCCGACATGGCAGCTCAATTTACCATGTTTTCAGAACTTGGCGACTCTGCCGAAATCAAACTTTTTCTGGATTCTACCGAAATTCTTCGTCAGTCGGTTATTTTAAATAAAGGGCCGAATGTGATCAGGGGCGATTTTTCGATAAACAAGCCTAAACTTTGGTGGCCAAACGGAATGGGAAGTCCGGTGCTGTATAATTTCGGTTATGAGGTTTATTTTAACGGCAGGCTTGCCGGTGAAGGCCGCCAGAGAATCGGGTTGCGTACCATACAACTGGTTCAGGAAAAAGATTCGACCGGCAAATCCTTCTATTTTCTCGTTAACGGAGTTCCCACATTTATAAAAGGCGCCAATTACATCCCGCAGGATAATTTCATTCCACGTGTTACCGACTCGGCCTACAGGTATCTCATACAGGATGTGCGGCTGGCCAACATGAACATGCTAAGGGTTTGGGGCGGCGGCATTTATGAAAACGACATTTTCTACGACCTGTGCGACGAAAATGGCATCATGGTTTGGCAGGATTTTATGTTCGCAAATTCCATGTACCCCGGAAATAAGGAGTTTCTCGACAATGTTCGTGACGAAGCTATTCAAAACATCGTGCGGTTGCGGCGTCATCCCTGCATTGCGCTGTGGTGTGGCAACAATGAAATTGAGGAGGGATGGAAAAACTGGGGATGGCAAAAACAATATGGCTACACTCCCGAAGATTCGGCAGAAGTTTACAGAACTAACAGACTGATATTCAACTTGATTCTGCCCAACAACGTCAGAAGGTTCGACACCGCCCGGGCATACATTCCATCCTCCCCTATGCACGGATGGGGCCGTCCCGAGAGCCTTACCGAAGGCGATTCACACTATTGGGGTGTTTGGTGGGGCAAGGAGCCTTTTATAACCTATGAGAAGAAGGTAGGGCGATTTATGTCGGAATATGGCTTTCAGAGCTTCCCTGAATATTCAACAATTAAAAAATTTACATCCCCCGAGGATCGGAAACTTGGATCGGCCGTGATGAAGGCCCACCAAAAACATCCAACGGGATATGAAACCATTGATGAATACCTTTTGCGTGATTTTAGGAAGCCAAAGGATTTGGAATCATATGTTTATGTGAGTCAGCTCTTACAATCGAAAGGAATTGTCTCAGCCATCGAAGCGCACCGCAGGGCCAAGCCTTATTGTATGGGAACCATGTTCTGGCAATTGAACGATTGCTGGCCGGTGGTTTCATGGTCGTCGCGTGACTATTATGGCAAAAAAAAGGCGTTGCACTATGCACTGCCTTCGGCATACGACCTGTTGCTTATCTCCCCGGTTGTTGAAGACGGGCGCTTAAAGGTGTACATCTCCTCCGACGATCGGGATTTCACCCGTGCAACCATGACTGTGAAAGTTCTTGATTTTTCGGGCAACCTGTATTCTGACGAAGGTTTTACTGTTGACATCCCGGGAAATACCTCCCTGGTTTATTATGATACACTGCAATCGGCCTTGTTGGGAAATCTGAACCCAAAAGAGGTGGTTATTCTGGTTACCCTCAAGGGGGTTGGCTTATCATGGGTGAAAACAAAAAATCTTTTCTATTTCGTGTCGCCCAAAGATTTGGCATTGCCGGTTCCCATCATTGAAAAGACAGTTACTGAAACCAAAACCGGCTATAACATTCATCTTTCGTGCGATAAGCTGGTAAAAAACCTGTATCTTTCCACGACTGTCAAAGGCGAGTTTTCCGACAATTACTTCGACATGTTACCTGGAGAATCGGTGGATATACTATTCAACACACCGAAAAAGAATCCTAAGATGGCCGATTTGATCATGTTGAAAAGCCTTACAGATACATATTAATCTCATACATCCGCCCCCGTTATGCGTCATCAAACCAAAAAAAATATCTTCTTCCTGTTGGCGCTTGCCGGCATAGTATCAGGCTTTTTATCGGTTGGCCAGGCACAAAATACAAAGTTGTTTCCCGGATATGTAAACCCATTCATTGGTACAGGAGGTCATGGTCACACTTTTCCGGGAGCAAGCGTTCCGTTTGGCATGGTACAATTAAGTCCCGATACCCGACTTGATGGCTGGGATGGTTGTTCAGCCTACCATGGAAGTGATTCATTGATTTTTGGATTCAGCCACACCCATTTGAGTGGTACCGGCTGTTCGGATTATGGTGATATATTGATCATGCCGGTTACAGGTCAGGTAACCCTCCGCGATTATGGATATGCCTCCCCGTTCAATAAGATTGACGAGGTTGCTTCGCCTGGATATTACAAGGTAAAACTGCAAAAACCCGGGGTAACTGCTGAGTTAACAGCTACCGCGAGGGCAGGGTTTCACCGGTATACCTATCCTGCATCAGATCAGTCGCATGTGGTAATTGATTTGAAACATCGCGATAAGGTTATTGAATCGGGGATAAAGGTAGTCGGAGACCATGAGGTTGAAGGTTTCCGGGTGTCGCAGGCATGGGCAGCCAAACAGATGATTTATTTTGTTGCCAGGTTTTCGAAGCCATTCAAATCGTTTTCTGTTGCTTCTGGCGATGACCCGTTAACCGGTTTGTCGGAGGCAAATGGTGAAAACATCAAAGCAATTTTCACCTTCAACACGGTAGCCGATGAACGAATTCTGGTAAAAGTTGGCATTTCGGGTGTCAGCATCGAGGGTGCACGCAAAAATCTTGAAGCAGAAATTTCAGGGTGGGATTTCGATTCTATTGTAAGCCAGACAACAGACAAATGGAATGAGGCCCTTGGGAAAATCCGTGCGGAAAACGGAACGCCGGAGCAGCAGGTGGTATTCTACACCGCACTCTACCATACCATGCTTCAACCAAATATTTACAATGATGTTGACGGACAATACCGTGGCCGCGATCTGAACATCCACAAGGCAGAAGGCTTCGACTATTACACTGTTTTTTCGCTCTGGGATACCTATCGTGCGGCCAACCCGCTGTATACGATCATTGAACCAAAGAGGGTCAGTGATTTTGTGAATACATTTCTCCGTCAATACGACGAGGGCGGCATGTTACCGGTATGGGAACTTTCGGCGAATGAAACAGGGTGCATGATTGGCTACCATGCAGTGCCCGTTATTGCAGATGCTTGGCTGAAAGGAATCAGGGGTTTTGACGGAGAAAAAGCCCTTGCCGCGATGAAACACAGCGCCGACCAGGATCATCTCGGATTAAAATATTACAAGAAAAAGGGATACATCCCTGCCGACGGCGATGGTGAATCTGTTTCAAAAACACTGGAATACGCTTACGATGACTGGTGTATCGCCATGATGGCCAAATCGATGGAAAAACAGGAGGATTACAAAAAATACCTGATCCGGTCGCAGAATTATAAGAATATGTTTGAGCGCATCACCGGTTTTATGCGGGCAAAGTCGAATGAAACCTGGTTCACCCCTTTCGATCCGGCTGAGGTGAATTTCAACTATACCGAAGCCAACGCATGGCAATACAGTTTTTATGTGCCCCACGATTTGAGCGGATTGATGATCCTACATGGCGGACGCGACAAATTTGCCTCCAAACTGGATGATCTGTTTTCTGCTGATTCAAAAACGACCGGACGCGATCAGGCCGACATCAGCGGATTGATAGGCCAGTATGCCCACGGCAATGAACCGAGCCATCACATGGCCTATCTCTACGATTATGCCGGAACCCCTTGGAAAACACAACAACTGGTACACCGCATCAGCACAGATTTTTATAAAAACAGCCCCGACGGCTTGATTGGCAATGAAGATTGCGGCCAGATGTCGGCCTGGTATGTTCTCAGTGCAATGGGTTTTTACCCTGTCACCCCAGGTTCGGGTATCTACGCCATTGGTACTCCGCTATTTCCCAGAATGACCATCACACTTGAGAATGGAAAATCATTGACAATTAAAGCGATTAACATCAGTGACCAAAATTATTACATTCAGGCGGCCAGTTTGAATGGCAAGCCATTCACCAAATGCTATATCAGCCATGCCGACATTCTGAAAGGGGGAGAATTGGTATTCAACATGGGGCCTCAGCCGAACAAAGCATGGGGAACGGGCTATGGTGGATTTCCGGATTCCTATATCTCTGAATATCCCATTACCCCTGTTCCATCCATTCATCAGGGAAATCATACATTCATGGATTCGACGGTGGTGGCACTCTCCTGCGCTCTGCCAAGTGTGAATATTTATTATACACTCGACGGATCTGAGCCCAACCTGAGATCCAGCGTTTATCAGCGCCCGTTTGTTCTGAGGAAATCGGCAACACTCAGGGCATTTGCCGCCGGCAAAGAGTTCGAAAAAAGTTTACCCATTGAGGCGAAGTTTATTAAAATCCCGAAAAATCGGAAAATAAAGTTAAATACCTCCTATGCCGGACAGTATTCCGCCGGAGGCGATTTGGCGTTAATTGACTTTTTGCGGGGAGGAGAGAATTTCAGGACAGGCGTATGGCAGGGTTATGAGGGTGTTGACCTGGAGGCCATAGTCGACCTTGGCATGATACAACCAATACGCAAACTCTCAATTGGTTGCTTTCAGGATCAGGGCACCTGGATATTTATGCCTGTTGAAGTTACCTGGTGGATTTCGGATGACGGAACAACTTTTCGCATGGTTTCAACCATCCCCAATGAGGTAGATGAACACTATAGCGGACCTGTTTCAAAAGAATATTCTGCAATTCTCAAGAACACGAAAGCCAGGTATGTAAAAGTTACTGCGAAAAACCGGGGTGTTTGTCCGGCATGGCACCTGGGGGCAGGTGGGAAAGCATGGGTTTTTGCAGATGAAATCAGCGTAGAGTAGTTACGATTTACGATTTACGATTTACGATTTATGATTAAACAGCCACATTGAAAACAAGCCTGCGGTCCGATCTGATTTTGCTTTTAGCGGCAGTGATATGGGGTTTTGCCTTTGTTGCGCAGCGCATTGGGATGGAATATGTTGGTCCATATACCTATAATGGTGTGCGGTTTACCCTTGGAACGCTCCTGCTCCTTCCCTTCCTTTTTGTCAGCGCTTCGAAAAAGGAGCCTTTGATTGTTGCTTCTCATCCTTCCGACCGCCGAAAAATAATTATTGGCAGCATCATGACCGGACTTTTTCTTTTCGGTGGTGTTGCCTTTCAGCAACTTGGTTTGCAGCAAACAACGGCAGGCAAAGCTGGTTTTATCACAGGGTTATACGTAGTTTTTGTTCCCATTGTTGGATTGATTTTCGGGCAGCGGTCGCATATCTCCATGTGGATCGGGGCCGTTCTTTCTGTTGCAGGTCTTTACCTGCTGAGCATGACCAGCGGATTCACCATCGACCCCGGAGATAAACTGGTATTGTACTGTGCTATCATCTTTACCTTTCATGTACTTTTCATCGGCTGGCTCTCTCCCATGATGAACAGTTACCTGCTGGCTGTTATACAATTTTCCATTTGCGCCTTGCTTAATCTGGTTATTGCATTTGCTATTGAACCGGTAGGTCTTTCGTCCATCATGCAGGCATGGATACCAATCGCTTATGGTGGAATTTTATCGGTTGGCATTGCCTATACGTTGCAGGTAATCGCCCAAAAAACAGCTCACCCTGCGTATGCCTCCATCATTTTGAGCCTTGAAGCAGTTTTCGCTGTTTTAGGAGGCTGGCTTATCCTGAATGAGCAACTTACCATGCGGATGTTAGCTGGTTGCGCGCTGATGATGGTTGGGATGATTGTCGTACAAATCAAATCGAAATAAGACAACGGCGCAGCAGAAAATGAGTCAGATGAAGAAAACATTGCCTGAAAACAGGTACTTTTACACCACATTCACCGATATACATTACTGATTTAAAATTACCGCAAATGAAATTTTTACGCGTATTGATTTTACTTTCCTGTATTGAAATGGGGTTCCCATTCAGTTCACAATTATCCGCTCAAAACACGGCATCAGCTGTTCCGGCCATTGCTGATAATGAACCAGTTATCTTTGACCAGTATTTTATTACGAAAACGCTTCGGGTAGACTATCTTCTTGCCGGTGATCACAAAACGGAAATCGCCTATTTTGTTCAAATGAAGCAGGAACCCTTCTGGGGAGGTCCGCAAAAAAATCTTATTGATCCGTTTGGCTATGGAACCTACCGCTATGCCGCTTATGATTCTGCAACAAACCGGCTGCTTTTTTCCCGTGGATTCAGCACACTTTTTCAGGAGTGGAGAGGCACACAGGAGGCAAAAAAAATGAGACGTGCATTTCCGATGACGGCTGTAATGCCTTTCCCGAAAAACACCATCCGGTTTGTCATCGAAAAACGATCGTATGAAACCAATGAGTTTGAATTGATCTTTGACCGGTTCATCTCCCCTTCTGATTATTTCATCAACCGTGAAAACATTCATCCTTGCAAGGTCACAAAAATTAAAGATTCGGGTGATCCTCATAACCATGTTGATGTGGCATTTCTCGCAGAAGGTTATACCAGCCTCGAAATGGACAAATTCCTGGCGGATGCAAAAAGGATAGGCGACTATTTCATGACTGTTGAACCCTATGCGAGCAATTCGGCACAATTTAATTTTTATGCCATTGAATCCCCTTCAGATGAAGCAGGCGTGACAATTCCGGGTAAGGATATTTACGTGAATACCAACATCCGGAGCAGTTTTTACACTTTCGACATGGATCGTTACCTGACAACTTTCGATACCAGGGCCGTTTATGATATTGCAGCCAATGCGCCCTATGATGTTATCTTTGTTCTTGTGAACAGCAAGCGGTATGGTGGTGGCGGGTTTTACAACCATTACGGTCAAGGCACGGTCGACCATCAGCTTTCCAATCAGGTTGCCATACATGAGTTCGGCCATGAGTTTGCGGGACTTGCTGACGAATATTATACATCAGAGGTTACATATTCAGATTACTACAATCTGAAATACGAGCCCTGGGAACCAAACATCACTACCCTGGTGAACTTTGACTCAAAATGGAAGTCGATGATATCTGCTTCAACACCTGTTCCAACCCCGCGTGAGAAAAAATTCAAAGAAGAAACCGGGGTTTTCGAAGGAGGTGGTTACCTGGCTAAAGGAATTTACAGTCCGGCAATGGACTGTCGCATGAAAAGCAATGAATCGCCTGGTTTTTGCCCTGCATGCCGGGAGGCAATAAAAAAAATGATCAGGTTTTATGCGGATTAGAGCTTGAATGCGTAGCCAATAGAGATTCCATACGACATGGTCCTTGCCACAATAAAGGCATCTTCAAGTACATCGCTTAATCCGAAATGATAGGATGCCTTGAGCACCACATCACCGGGCCTGATTTTATAGGAGCATCCGGTCTCTGCCTTCCACGAAAGGTCAACTTCGTTAAACCTGGTAAATGGCATAAAAAACCGGTAATAAGGTCCTGAAAAAAGTGCTCCGTCGTTGGGTGTACCAACTGCAACATCAATTTGTGGGCCGGTTGCAAACTGCAATCCGAACTTACTTTGCTTAAAATGAAAATGATACCCCAAGAGCAACGAAATCCCAACATAATGTTGTCTGGCAGGGGTTGTCCAGGGCCAACCTGTTGAGTCGACAAAGGTCACATTCGCCAAACCTTTATTGCTGTAATGGAAACCTGTTGACAGAAAGAGGTTTTTTCCAAGATCGATATCCATATTTACGGCTGCCTGCAACGAACCAACGTTTACGTTCAACGACACAGAGTCAAGCAGAAAATCTCTCCGTTCAATACGTTCATATTCCGCTACATAAGTATGCGTTCCCAAAAATCCCACCTGAATTCCGATTGAATTTTGCGCCTCCACCCAGAAAGATGTCCAACAAATTATTAAAAGTAAAATTGTTTTTTTCATGCAAAATTTCGATTTGGAAAGAACTCCAGGTTCACACTTTTATTGATCGTGCAAAGATCGCTCATGTAAGGTATTCACAAGCCTTTTCAGGTGTTGGCACCCTTCAGCCAACGTAAAAACAGATTATACCCAAGCGATAACACAACGGCTCCAACAAACAACCCGATGATGCCAAAACTCATGAAACCGCCGATAGAACCCAGGAAAATCACCAACATGGGAACGGGCGCTCCTTTGCCAAGGAGTATTGGCTTGAGAACATTGTCGATGACCATAAGGGGAGCACACCAAACCATTAACAATATGGCTGTTAAGGTACTAAGTTTAAGAAAAGCATAGATCAGAACTCCGATTATCACCGGTCCGACTCCAATCTGAACGAGGGCCAGCAGAAAACTAATCAGCGCCCATAGGCCTGCACCCGGAATACCTGCCACCAGAAAACCCAGTCCGGCAAGAAAAGCCTGAATAAAAGCCACACCCAGGATTCCCCTGGCTACATTGCGAACAGTGATTTCAGCATTAACAACTGTTTCCAGTCCCCGGTCATCTCCCATCAACCGAATTGCGATCTTCCGGGTTGCGTTGGCGCCTGAATCTGCAAAAACAAGAAACACCCCTGAGATCAGGATTGAGACAATGAACATAAGGAAGCCGAGCCCAGCGTTTGTTATCGTCGATAAAAACCAGGTAAGTCCGGTCATGATTTGAGACTGGTATTCCTTAGCCACATCAGATAGGTTTTCAGAAGCATGTAGCCATATCTCATAAACCTGAGCTCCGATAAGAGGCCACTCTTTAACTGTTTCAGGCGGCTGTGCAACCAGACTATTCCCCGTGGTGATGGAATCTTTTACATATCCAATGGCCTCATGCAGAGAGCCGCCAAGCAACATAATAGGAAGCATAATCAGTGTCAGTAAAACTAATGTGATTATCACAGAAGCCAATTTTCCACGGTTTCCAAGCCTCAATTTCAGCCAATTGAACATGGGGAAAACGGCAATCGCGATGATAACTCCCCACAAGGTGATCATCAAAAAAGGCTTAAGGATTAAAAAACACCAGACTATCAGGCCAAGCGCCAATCCAACTTTAATTGTTACCTCGAGGCTGACACCGACATAACTGTGATCCTTCAAGGGCGTTTTTGGCTGTTCCATGATCAAAATATCGTTAACATCAGAAAAGTTAATTACGCAGCAATTCCCCGGCTGCCCTGAGCGCTGAGTCTGTAACCGTTTCGCTGCTCAGCATCTTTGCAATCTCTTCAATTCGTTCCTGAGGGGATAATTGCCTGATAAATGTGGTGGTCGTCTCTTTTTCCTCCGTTTTATATACCCAATAATGCCGGTTGCCTTTTGCGGCAATCTGAGGCAGATGGGTTATGGCAATAACCTGCATGTTGCCCCCCATGCGTTTCAAAATGCTGCCAAC
>DYQT01000118.1 GCA_020719165.1 Draconibacterium orientale
ACACTTTGTAACTATTTAATTATCAACAATGTTTTTTTTATGCTGAATTGCTGTGGGAACCCAAAACTCTTTCCTGCGCTGCCATTTCGTGCATATTGATGTTTATAATATTCCTTTGCTTATTTTTAATTATTCTAAATATTATTAATTTTGTGCCTTGATATCATGATAACCAACCTTGTTTTAACCACATAACCATGAAGAGATTTATACTACTTCTGGCGGCAGCCTTAACATGCACAGCACTCAGTGCGCAATACGGAGCCCTTGATCCCACCTTCGGTACAAATGGAAAGGTGACACTCGATTTCAACGCCAAAAACGATTTCGGATTTCCCATGGAGGTTCTTCCCGACAACAGGATATTGATGGTAGGATACGTTACGATAAACTCCGGCATTGACTTCGGCATTGCCCGGTTCAATCCCGACGGTTCGCCTGACAACACCTTCGGTTTGAATGGGAAGGTAAGCCTGGATGTGGGAGGCTTCGACGACATGCCAACGGATCTTTTCTTGCTTTCTGATGGCAAATTCCTGGTGGCGGGAACCATCACCAATGCTACCGAAGCCGATTTCGGACTTGCCAGGTTCAACGCCAACGGCACCCTCGACCAAACTTTCGGCACCAACGGCATCACGGTTTACGCGCTCACCCCGCAATACGATGCGGTTACCTCCATCGGGGTGCAGAGCGATGGTAAAATTGTGCTTGCAGGCAAAACCGGGCAGTACTATCCCGACGAAGACATTGCCCTCGCCAGGTTCAACACAAACGGATCGGTCGACCCGACCTTTGGAACCAACGGTCAAGTGATCTTGAGCATCGGCGCGGAGAGCTCAAAGGCCAATGCCATCCGGATCCTGGCCGACGATAAAATACTACTCACCGGTTTCACCCACCTGGAACCCATCGTTTACATCGTTCTCCTTGTAAAACTGAATGCAAACGGCACCCCTGATGCTGGTTTCGGAACCAACGGCATCGTTACCACTCAGGTAGGAACATATGCCTGCGAGGGAAACAATCTCGCTTTGCAGCAGGACGGCAAAATCGTGGTGGGGGGCATACAGGATATTGACAACCAGTATAACTTCATCGTGGCCAGATACAATGCGGATGGTTCGCCCGATACCGGTTTCGGCAACGGCGGATCGGTCATCACCGACCTGGGTGCCTGGGACCGCGCTCATGCCCTTTTGCTCCAGCCCGATCAGCGAATCCTTTTGGGAGGATATTCGGGGTTCTATCCCAACCTCGATTTTGCGCTGGTAAGGTACAAAGCCGACGGCAGCCCCGACCCGACTTTCGGCACTGCCGGTGTGGTAAAAACCGATTTTAACGGCTTATCCGATATCATCTTCGACATGGCGTTCCAGTTGGATGGGAAACTTGTAGCGGCCGGGTATGCCGAAGGAACCCTGGCCTACGATTTCGCGCTAACCCGCTACATCACAGGAGGCACAACCGGCTCAGAGGATGCAATCAACACCGGGGCAACCTTCACCGTGCACCCGAATCCGGCGCGCGAATATCTGTCGGTGACCCTTCTTCCCTCCTCCGGCGACCGCGAAGTATGCCTGCTGAACACTACAGGCAAAATAGTTGAAAGGCGCACGATTCCAGGCAGTGCATCCCCTTTTACCACATCGTTTGCAACAGCTTCTCTTGTTCCGGGAATGTATCTTGTAAGGATTACCTCAAAATCGTCCATTGTCACGGAGAAGTTACTGATCTGGTAGTGTAATGATCACATTTTCAAAGCTGTTATCAGGGTTTGGCACCAGGAGTAATTTCAATTACTTTAAAATCAGAATAGAGTATACTTAATCTGGGCTGTAAAAGTAATGCCTGGATCGAGCCGGGTAAAATACTGATCCGCTGCTTTGTACGACATATACACTGACTCTTTGCGTGAATTCAGCAGGTTGTCTATTTTAAGTCCGAGCTGGAACCGCTTGCTCTTTCCAAGGCTTTTGTTCATGTTGAAATTCAGGCTGTGGAAGGGTTTTGAATAGATATCCGGTCGGTCAACGATCCCTACATATTGCAGGGTTAGCCCTTGCATATTATAGAAAATGCCGGCTTCAAAGCCATTCCAGAATCCTTTGGTTCCCCCGTTGTAAAGCACCCCTCCATTGATGATAAAGGGAGCCTGGCCTGCCATTTCACGGTATTCGTCAATGGTTTGACCCGTTCTAGCATTTTCAACACGTGAATCGTACTCGGTTTTACTCAGTTTGATGTACGATTTTGCATAGGTGAGGTTGGCATTGATACTGACATTCTTCAGTCCTTTGCTGATCATTTCCAGCCCCAGCTTGAATTCGAGTTCAGCGCCAAATAACTGTGCATCACCCACGTTACGTGGTTGAAAAGCCCCGGCGAGTGTAGCATATTGAACAATTTCAATGGGATTGTTAAATTGCTTGTAAAACCCGCTCACCGAAATGGTCTGACCTCCGCTCAGGAACATCTCCCAACGGATGTCGAAATTATGAATATCGGTACTTGACAATTCACCATCCCAGTAAACGACTCCTGACACATCATTGGCGTCGCGAAATAATCCCCCGATAAAGGTGCGACCACTGATAGGGTCGTAAATTTCGGCATAAGAAAGTTCTTTGAACGAAGGCCGGGCAATTGTTTTGGCATAGGAGAACCGCAGGTTTTGCTTTTCCGAGAACGAGTATATCAGGTTCACTGAAGGGAAAAAGTTAGCGTTTTCAAGCACTTTTTGATTGTCAAGCTTATTATAACCAAGCTGGTCCTGTCCGGTATATCGTTGTACGTAATACTCAAAACGAACCCCAAGGATGGTTTTCAGCTTTGTAAAAGGGACGAGTTCAATCGTGCCATATCCTGCCATGTTGTTGATAGTGGAGTTGAACTGGTTGGGATTGACTGGTACAAAAGGTGCATCGTAGGTGGTTCCGCGGGTAACGTTCCCGCCAGACGGCCAGAGGTTTTCAGGAAAAAACAGCTCATCAGGATTCCCGGTCAGGGTTATTTTCCGGATGTTCAGCGAGTAGCTGAGGATGGCGAAATCGCGTTCCTTGTAATTGTAGGCCGCCCCGAATTTCAGGGATGAGGTTCCTGCCCATAAATTGAACTTCTTGGTCACATCTGTCAGACCGGAGAGATTTATCTCCTCCAGGTTCCGCCAGATTCTTTCAGGAAATCCCGACTCGGTGCCGATAACATACATGCCGTCTTCATAGATATATCGGGTGAACCGTATATCAGGGTCTTCCATTTTCGACCATGTAGGGGATATCTTCCACTCTAAATCCCACTTTGAATTGGGGAAGGAGTTCTTCCCGTCAATCAGGAGATTTGTCAGCGATCGTTCGCTGTAATCAAGGTTATGCTGGAATCCGCTGAATTCGCTGCCCTGGTCGGCGCCCGTATAGTCAAAAATGCCTGCACGCGATTCCCCGTTCTGCAGATGCAGCAGGTTTATTCGGTACTTCGAATTTTGTGTTTTCAGCGCAAATCCGCCAAGGGCGCTCCACAATACGCTGTAAGCACCGTAATCGCCCGACTGGAACTCCCGCATCTCCATCTCGAAGACATTCGGGTCAGCCGACAATCCATAACGTCCGTATTCTGCTTTTTCGTAAAACTCTGTGTTGCTTTTATAGGATAATGCGATATTATATCCCTTTGTTACTTTTTTCCCGGCAATCTGGTTGCCAAAGGAAGCGCTGACACTATAATCCATAAAGCTCATTTGCTTGTAGGCAGCCATGGTAGGATTGAAACTCTTGAGAATTTCCTGGTAACGTTGTCCTTCTGCACTGTTAGGTTTTCCTACTACCTGCGAAAATAACGGGATGTTACTGGAAGCTGGTATTTCGCGCGTTCCGTCGTCGAATCCAAGAAAATCTGTCGCACCTCCCTTGTAGGTCAGGTAATTGGAATTGAAATGAGCACCGGGGTTATACCCGGCACTGATTGAAATGCTTCCCTGTTTTTTTTCAGGAAAATCCTTGATCTCAATGTCGATGACCCCACCGGTAAAATCGGCCGGCAAATTTGCTGTAAATGATTTATAAACCAATATGTTATCGATGATATTGGTGGGAAATATATCGAGTTGAAGGGTGTTTCGGTCGGGATCCAGACCTGGGATATCAACACCATTCAGGATGGTTTTGGTGTATCGGTCACCCAATCCCCTGACGTATACGTATTTACCACCCTCCACAGACAGGCCTGATACCCGTTTCATAGAAGATGCGGCGTCAGAATCACCGATTTTTCTGAAATTTGCAGCCGAAATACCGTCGATCAAATTTGATGATTTCTTTTTTATCGTCAGCAGGGCATTTTCCGTGTTTCTCACGCTTTGCGCGGTAATTGTGACTTCAGAAAGCTCTATGGTTGTTTCTTTTAGCCGTAGATTATCAAACAAAGTGACCCCTCCCGGTTTAACGATAACATCTTTAACCACCATGCTTTCATAAGATATGTATGAAACCTTAAGTGTGTAGGAGCCTGGAGATATTTTGATATTGAATTTGCCATCAAGGTCTGTAAGGGCACCCAGAGTGGTTCCTTCAACAACCACTGTAACGCCGGGAAGATACTCACCTGTAGCATCATCATAAACCGTCCCCCTGATGATGCCGGTTTGGGCATTTATAAAATTGGTTATCAACAGGGCAAGAATAATGAATATTGTTTTTTTTGATCGCATTTCTCGTAATTGTCAGGTCAATTGGTTTAAAATCAAAACTCGCAGGCCATAAACCTGCGAGTTTCTCCTGTTAACAGTAATGGGAATTTGTTTAAAAATCGGCAAGTGCGCCGGAAACGGCAGCCCATGACCAGTTTTGGAATTTGGTTAAATCGGCTCCAACTGTGTTGTTTCCAGCCGTAACTGTGGTTACGTAAGCATCAGACCCGGCTTTGAAGAAGTCGGTAATGGCAGCTCCGTCAGGAAGTGTGGCCTGCATGTTTGAGGCGGTGAGACCGGTGGGATTAAGGTCAAAATCCTGGCCAGCGGTTATTCCAAAGAAATAGATGCGGGTCATTTCAGCAATGGAATTGTCATCAAGGTCAGCAAGGCCTTGCGCACTGCCGGCAAACACCGATCCGTTTTTGAGAACTTGACCGGCTATCATTGCACCTTCAGGTCCGTCAAGTTCAAAGCACTCATCTCCGGGATTTACAACAATAAAGTTATCAAGAGTGCCTCCCCACGACTGATCGGTGTCAACCGCATCATCGCCGGCATTCCAGACAATGGCGTTGGTAACGTTTACTGTGCCGCCAAACCATTCAATACCATCATCCTGGTTGGCAACCACTTCGATATTATCAATTACGGTGCCTGAGCCTACACCACCAAGTGTAAGACCGTTAATCTCATTCCCTTCCCCGATATTTGCGCCACCATGGCGAATCGAGATATATTTTATCGAACCGGAATTGTCGGCTGCATTGTCTCCTCCGTATAAGCCATTCTGGTCTGAAGGTGGAATACCTTCGATCTGCACCGAAGCAGCATCTGCAGAGATGGGAGCGTTTCCAAGAATGATTACTCCACCCCACAAGCCATCAAGATCGGGATCAAGATTCGGGCTGGCGATTTGACCGGGTACAATTTCATCCGCCACCGTTGTAAATATAATGGGCGCGCTTGAAGTGCCTTCGGCAATCAGTTTTCCGCCGCGGGCGACCAGCAGAGCGGTGGCATTGGCGCCAGTACCGGCCTGACCTTTTACGATCACTCCCGGTTGAATGGTGAGGGTAACACCTGATACGACAGCAATACGGCTTTCGAGCACATAAATCTTACCCGTTTGCCAAGTGGTGTTGGCGGTAATGTTTGCTGAGATGCTGACTACCTTATCATCCACTACGGCTGGAGGGGTGTCATCATCTTTACTACACGAAGTTAATCCGATAATCAGGGAAGAAAAGAACAACCCCGTAAGTTTTAAATAATTGGTTTTCATAAGAATGTCATTTTTTTGTTTGTAAGAATTTTCGAATGCAAAGTAAAATCTTACGTGCACGGCCCATGTTAACTTACCATTAATTATAGATTAAATAATTGTTAAGAAACCCGTTGTTCAACCTTTTTTAAACAGTCAAAACCGCCGAAACGCTTGATTTGCTTATGCCAGATGAATTATTGATTATTTAACAATTAGTTAACATTGCCTTCACAGTCAGACCGTAATTTTGCATCAAATAAATATCGAAAATGAAAAGTATATCCATTTTGATCACACTTGTTCTTGTTTTCTTCCTGTTTTTCAATGCACTGGCTTCGAAAAAAGACAACAAAACATCAGCAAAGTCAAACCATGCATCTATTTGCGGGGTAATAATAGATAAAAGCTCGAATGAGAAACTGGCCGGCGTCATGATCCATTTTGATGCAACTAACCAGAAGATATATTCGAATGCAAAAGGAGAATTTAATTTGGAGGGTATCGAACCCGGAACCTATAAAGTAAAGATCAAATGTATCTCTTATAAAGAACAGGAAGTTTCAGTAAAGATAACCAAGGCACAGAACTTAAAACTAAAGTTCCAGCTCAATCCTATCAAGCCTTAATACATACCTTCGATCTTCTGTTATTATTGATCTGAAGCGCTTACATCTTGAATAATTTCATACTTTTGTATTATCTATTACACAAACCATGAAGAAGTTCATACTCCCGTTATTTCTCCTCTGTATCCTGTCAACCGCTACGTTTGCTCAGGATGTCATCCTGAAAAAAGGTAAATATGTTGACCGGGAAACCGGTAAGTTTTATTCAGGAACCTTCACAGAATTTGATTCTCTAAAGAGAATCGTTTCCGTTACCTGTATCAATAATGGTCTGTTGAACGATTCTACGGTTCTCTATTACCCGTCGGGCACAGTCAAGGAGGTTCGTGCATACGCCAATGGTCAGAAGCATGGTACCTGGAAATCATGGAATGAAAAGGGCGTTCAAACTGCCTTGGCAAGTTTTACCAATGGGAAAAAAGATGGCCCCTGGTATATCTGGGATGATAACGGAATAAAGCGCTATGAAATGTTCTACCGCCAGGGAGAGAAATCAGGTTTGTGGATTATCCGTGATGAACAGGGAAACGAAATCAGCAGGGAGGAGTTTAAATAAGTTCAACCTTAAAGGATATATTCGCAGATACCGTAAGATTACAGCCTTCCATTTCCCGCCATTGATTTTCATTGTGACGGTTAGTTGTCATTGTTTCGTGTAACCCCAGTATGTTTCCTGGATTATCATCAGGAGATTCTTTTTCGGTCAGAAACAACTGTTTGCCGACAACAAGAATGTATAATTGTTTCAAATCTTTGTCAGCCATCCCTGCCTTTCCCCATTGATTGATGATCGATTAGTGTGTGATCGCATAGATCAGAATTTTCAATTCCAATTAAAAATCCTGTAAATATTTGTAACCTATGCGTAATATTGCCATCTAATACCGTTTAAACAATTAATTCAAATCTCATGAAAAGGATTAGAAACTTCTTATTGGCCATAACCATGATGACCATTGCCTACTCAACATCAGCCCAGCAGCCACCGTTGCTCGATCGCGATCTCTTTTTCGGAAACCCGGAAATCTCAGGGGGCCAGTTGAGCCCCGACGGTAAGTTTATCTCGTTTATGAAACAGCACAACGGAATCATGAACCTGTGGGTCAAGTCTTTTGACGAACCATTTGAAAAGGCACGCCCCCTTACCAACAGCACCCGTCCGTTTTACGGATATTTCTGGACCAGGGATAGTAAATACCTTCTTTATGTGAAAGATAAAGACGGAGATGAGAACATGAATATTTTTGCTGTCGACCCCACGGCCGGTCCGGCAGAAGGTGGAGTGCCCGAATCGAAAAATCTCACGCCTTTGAAAGATGTTGCTGCTCAAATTTACATGGTGAGCAAGAAGGATCCAAACATTCTCTATGTTGGGCTCAACGACCGCGATGCGGCCTGGCACGATCTTTACGAACTGCAGATATCCTCGGGAAAACTGACCAAACTTTTTGAAAACAACGACCGCATCACCGGATATGATTTCGACTGGGATGAGAAGATGCGGGTTATGAGCAAAACCGATGAAAAGGGCAACACCACCATGTTCAGGGTTGATGAAGGAAACAAGCTTACGCCGATCTACGATTTCAACGTGAATGAACAGGCCTATATTGCCGGATGGAATGAGGATAACTCGCAATGCTACTTTGTGACAAACAAGGGCGATATTGATAAGTCAACCTTGTTTATGATGGATCCTAAAACCCTGAAGTTGAAGTTAATGGAAAGCGATCCAAATAAAAAAGTCGATTTTGGCGGACTGATGCTCGATGACAATACCCGGAAGATCATCAGTACCAGCTATACCCTGGATAAAACCGAATATTACTGGAAAGATAAAAAATGGCAATCGACCTATAAATACCTGGAATCTAAATTCCCCGGCCGGGAGATTTACCTCCAGAGTTCCACGAAAGATTATTCCAAACTGTTGATTGCGGTAAGTGGGGATAAATATGCCGCTGAAGTCTATTTTTTCGACGTGAATTCGAAAAAACTGATCCATCAGTATACTCCGAGGCCTGCTCTCAAAGCGGTGGAAAAGTACCTGGCCGGGATGAAGCCGATTTCGTACAAAAGCAGCGATGGTATGGACATCCCGGCATACCTGACCATGCCGGTGGGTGTTGAAGGAAAAAACCTTCCCGTGATCGTGCTGGTTCATGGTGGTCCGAAAGGTCCGCGCGACTATTGGGGATACAACTCAGAAGTTCAGTTCTTAGCCAACCGGGGATATGCCATCTTGCAACCTAATTTCAGGTCAAGCGGCGGATTCGGAAAACAATTCCTGAATGCCGGCGACATGCAGTGGGGAAAACTGATGCAGGACGATATCACCTGGGGTGTAAAGCATCTGATTGAATCAGGTATTGCCGATAAAAACAAAATTGCCATCATGGGCGGCAGTTACGGAGGGTATGCGACACTTGCCGGATTGGCATTCACACCAGAGTTGTATGCTTGTGGCGTTGACATTGTTGGCCCGAGCAACATCTTTACGCTGCTCGAATCAATTCCGGCTTACTGGGAGTCGGGCAGGGCATTTCTGTACGGCATGGTTGGCGATCCCAACACTGATCAGGGCAAGGAGGCCATTCGTGCTGCAAGTCCGCTGTTCAGCGCAGGCAAGATCAACAGGCCACTGCTGATTATCCAGGGGGCAAATGATCCGAGGGTTAAGAAGGCCGAAGCTGATCAGATCGTGATCGCACTGAGGGAAAAGGGAAAAAAGGTTGATTATCTGCTGGCTCCTGATGAAGGACATGGCTTTATCAAACCGCTCAACAAGAAGGCGATGTATGCGGAAACGGAGAAATTCCTCTCGGAGATTCTGGGTGGCCGCTACCAGGAAGGAATGGAAGAGGATGTAAGAAAGACTCTTGAAAAGCTACGTGTAGATATTTTAACGGTCACCTACGAACCGAAGGCAGCCGTGAAAACAGCCAATACGCTGCCCGCTGTGCAGAATGTATGGAGTGCCTCAACAATAGATTATACTGTGGTGTTTGAAGTTCAGGGTCAGAAAATGGAGATGGAGATGAAACGCACCATTGAAGCCAAAAACAACAACTGGCTGGTTACCGATTTGGTGTCGGGGGCCATGGGGCAGATGAAGGATGCGATCCTGTTTCAGCAGGATGCGACGCCGGTTTCACGGGAGATGGAACAGATGGGCCAGAAGATTACCATGACATTGGAAGGCAACAAGGCCATCGTAGATATGCAGGGGAAAAAGATGGAGATGGAATTTACCGGTGCCATGTTGATGGACGGACCCGGCGTTGATCAGATCATTGCCCGATGGCCGCTGAAAGATGGTTTCAGCCTGGTTGTGGAGGTTCCCGACATGACGACTATGAAAGCCAAACAGGTGAAAATAAGCGTTACTGGTAAGGAAACCATCAAGGCCGATGAATGTGTGAAGGTCGAAATGGTCAGCACCGACAATGCCACCGATAAAACCATTTTCTGGATCAACCCAAAAACCTTGTCAGCCGACAAGATTGTTTCCGTAATTCCGGCGATGGGTAACGCAGTGATGACCATTGTAAAGAGGTAGCAGGAAATCGGGCTTTTCCGTTTTCCGGTTCCCTGCCCAACCATATAATCCTTACATTTTAACTGAACGAATAGGACCTCAGAAGCCTTTGGCTTCTCTGCAGGCGATAGAAACTCAAAAATCTACTTGTGTTGCGAATTAAGCCGCTCCGAAAGGGGGATTAATCGGAATTACTGGAGAGTTTTAAGGTCTCGCATTTCAGATATCGGATTTCAGATTTCACATTAGCATCAAAACATGCAAATAACTTATCAACACACCCTTCACTTTCCTGTTTTCAGCATTGGAAAACCTGGAGATTTTCATTTTGTTTTTTTCATAACCACTTAGGCACTGAGAACACGCAGGAACACTAAGTCTTTGCTGGTTTTTCAAATGCTTTCGTTACCAATGGCACCATAGATTCCACAATTTTTTCACAATGAAAGTTGAGCCTACTCCGAAACTGTATATTTTTGGACTAAAGTCCAGTAACTATCTGTTTATCAATTGCCAC
>DYQT01000014.1:0-30905 GCA_020719165.1 Draconibacterium orientale
GGCTGATACTGTTTTCTTTTCAAATTATTTTTACTTTGAAAACAGTCCAATTCATAGCATGTTTATTCCATATTCTTTAGTTGATATTTCGGGTAACTTTACTCAACATGATAGAATATTAAATAACCTCTTCTTTGATAGAAAAAGAATAATTGAGCAATTTGATAAGATTGAATTCTTAGAGGACTTTGAATCATTTAAGATTATTGATAAATTTATTGAAAATAGAGTTGAGATAAATTAAAAGCCAACGCACAGGTGTAAGCACATTTGCAATTATTCGAGCGGCAAAGCTCGTTCCATTCCCAAATCGTAAATCCCAAATCGTAAATCGTATATCGTAAATCCCAAATCGTAAATCGTATATCGTACCTTTACCCCATGAAAATAAACATCATAGGTGCCGGGGTGGCAGGATTATCGGCGGGGTGCTATCTGCAGATGAATGGTTTTGAAACGACGATTTTCGAACGCCACTCCACGTTTGGCGGGCTATGTACAAGCTGGCAGCGACAGGGTTACACCTTTGAAAGCGGATTGCAATGGCTGCTTGGATCGGGGAAAAGCAATCCTTTTTACCTGCTCTGGTCAGAACTGATCGACATGAATTCGATCCGGTTCGTGCATCATAAAGTGCGGATAGAGATCGAGGTAAAAGATCACACGGATATCTTTGGCGACCGGGTTTTTCATCTTTACACCAACCTCAGCCGACTTGAAACGTACCTGCTATCCATCGCCCCTGAGGATGCGGATCCAATCCGAAAGCTGGTTCACACCATGCGCAGGATGCAATCGTATGAAATCCCTCCGAAGATCCGGTCGGTACCGGAACTATTGCCCTGGTATCAGAAAATCAGCTACATAAAATATCTTCCGATGCTTTTTTTCCTAAACAGGATAAAAAAGGAGACCAATTTCACTTTCGCCGATAAATTAAAGAATCCTTTTCTTAAAGAGGCATTCAGAATGCTCTTTGATGGTGATGAAATGCCGCTTATGATTATCACCATGCCCCTGGCATTCAATGATCTGAAGGGAACAGGTTACCCCATCGGCGGATCTGTTGGATTTGCAGGCAATCTCGAACGAAAATACCTTGAACTGGGCGGGAGGATCAGGTATCGGACCGGGGTGGAAAAAATTATTGTAGAAAACAACCAAGCCAGGGGACTGCTGCTCTCTTCGGGGGAGCGGATACCTTCTGATGTAACTATCTCTGCGGCAGATTGGAATTTTACACTTTTTAATGCACTGGAAGGAAAATATGTCAACAAAATGATTCTGAAGCTTCACAAACAGGAGCATTTGAAGGTTTATTACTCGGTGTTTATGGTATCTCTTGGCGTGGCAGCTTCATTTCAACATCAACCGCACTTCATCCGTTTTCCGCTTTCTCAGCCATTGACATCCCCGGATGGCACCCGTTACGAAAGGATGGAGATGCACATTAACAATTACGATCCAACTCTTGCTCCCGACGGGAAAACAGTGATTTCTATCAGCTATTATACGCTCAACGCTGATTTTTGGATAAACCTCCGACAGGAAGATCCCATAAAGTATCAGGAAGAAAAACAGAAATTCGCCCAATTGATTATCGATCAGGCTGATGCAAGACTTGTCGGGCTGAAAGAAAAAACCGAAGTGGTTGACGTTGCCACCCCGGCCACATTTCAAAGATATACCAACAACTGGAAAGGCAGTGTTCAGGGGTGGCTCCCCGGCAAGAATATCATTGCCCGATCGCCTGTGGAGACCATGTTGCCCGGGCTGACCGACTTTTATTTTATCGGACACTGGACCATTCCTGGAGGTGGGTTACCGGTAGCCATTAAATCGGCGAGGGATGCGGTTCAACATATTTGTAAAAACAAGAAGGTTCCGTTCAGGGTTCGATCCCGCTGACAGATTCCCGCTCAGGACCCATGCTTGGGCTATGCTTTCAGACTCCTGATTTGCTCTTCCAATACCTTTATCCGGGCGGCTGCATCCTCCTGTTTCTTGCGTTCGGAGTCAACAACGGCCATGGGTGCATTGTTTACAAAGCTTTTATTTTCAAGCTTTTGCATTACTTTTCCAAGAAAGCCAGTGGTATAAGCCAACTCTTCCTCCAGTTTTTTAAGTTCTTCCGCTACATCGATTTTTCCCGACAACGGAATAAAAAACTCAGTTGATCCAACCACAAAAGAGAGACTTCCTTCAACTTTTTCTGAAACATATGCGAGTTCACTGATGTTGCAAAGTTTCGCAACGAGACTGTCGAAGGTGGTGTCGGCAATTTCGCTGTTGTTTTTCCTGATAAATAACGGCACGCTCTCCTTTTGGGGAATGTTTTTTTCCTTGCGCACATTGCGGATGGCCATGATCACCTCTTCAGCAAAAGCAAACTTGTCGATCATGTTCTGATTAAAGTTTTCCGGTACCGGCTGCATGGCTAACATAATGGACTCCCCGGGTGCACGCTGCTCAAGAATCTGCCAAATTTCTTCGGTGATAAATGGCATAAACGGATGCAGTACTTTCAGCAGTTTTTCAAAGAATCCGCTTACAGCCTGGTAAGTATGGAGGTCGATGGGTTGCTGGTATGCCGGCTTGATCATCTCGAGGAACCAGGAGCAAAATTCATCCCAAACAAGTTTGTAGGTTGCCATCAGGGCCTCCGATAACCGGTAGTCATCATACAGTGCATTGATATTGATCAAGGCGGCATTGAAGGCCGAATTGAACCATTCAACAGAAACCTTATTCACTTCAGGCTGTGGCAGGGTGTCATCGACCGGCCAGCCTTTTACGAGCCGCATTGCATTCCACAATTTATTGCAGAAGTTTCGTCCCTGTTCAATTAAGGCATCATCATACAGCAGATCATTTCCGGCCGGCGAGCATAAAAGCATGCCAACACGCACCGCATCGGCACCATTTTGCCTGATCAAATCGAGGGGTTCGGGTGAATTGCCCAATGATTTTGACATCTTACGCCCCTGCTTGTCGCGAACAATGCCGGTAAAATATACATTTTTAAAGGGGATTGCTTTACGGTATTCCCATCCGGCCATGATCATTCTGGCAACCCAGAAAAAGATTATTTCCGGAGCAGTGATCAGGTCATTCGTGGGATAATAGTACTTAATGTCAGGATTTTCCGGATTCCGGATACCGTCAAATACGGAAATGGGCCAAAGCCAGCTCGAGAACCAGGTATCCAGCACATCTTCATCCTGCCTCAGATCATCAATTGTGATTTCGGATTTCAGATTTTGGATTTCAGATTTCGCCATTTGAAATGCTTCTTCCCGGGATTTAGCCACCACAAATGTACCATCCGGGAGATAATATGCCGGGATCCTCTGGCCCCACCACAACTGTCGGGAGATGCACCAATCGGTCACATTGGCCATCCAGTGACGGTACATGTTTTTATATTTTGCCGGGTGAAACAGGATCGTATCGTCCTCGACCATGTCGAGCGCCGGTTTGGCCAACTCTTTCATCTTCATAAACCACTGCACCGAAATGCGGGGCTCTATTACTTCGTCGGTACGTTCAGAATACCCGACTTTGTTCACATACTCCTCAATTTTGACAATGTGGCCATTGTTTTTGAGTTCCTCCGTGATCTTTCGGCGCACCACAAACCGATCTTCACCTACAAACAGCTGAGCTGCTTCGCTCATGGTTCCATTCGGGTTGAAGGTATCGATTACGTCAAGTTTATACTTAAGTCCAAGATTGTAATCGTTGATATCATGCGCCGGTGTTACCTTGAGGGCACCGGTGCCAAATTCCCTGTCGACGTATTCATCAAAAATAACCGGGATCGACCTGTTCAGCAGTGGAACGAGAATCCGTTTTCCGCGAAGGCGCGTGTAGCGTTCATCTTCCGGATGAACGCAGATGGCGGTATCACCGAGAATCGTCTCCGTCCGGGTGGTGGCAATGGTTACCCAATCATCCGGGGTGTCTGCCACCCTGTATCTTACGTAATATAATTTCGAATTGACCTCTTTGTAGTTGACCTCTTCATCAGAAACGGCGGTGAGCGCTTTCGGATCCCAGTTAACCATCCTGATTCCACGGTAGATCAAGCCCTTGTTATACAGGTCGATAAACACCTCAATCACAGAATCATACAGTGCATCATCCATGGTAAAACTGGTACGTTCCCAATCGCACGAAGCGCCCAGTTTTTTCAACTGATCGAGTATGATGCCACCATGCTTTGTTTTCCATTCCCATGCATGGTCGAGAAACTGCTCACGGGTGAGGGTAGCCTTGTCAATTCCCTGTTCTTTGAGTTTGGCAACCACTTTTGCCTCCGTTGCAATAGAAGCATGGTCGGTTCCGGGAACCCAGCAGGCGTTTTTTCCCAACATTCTGGCCCGGCGGACGAGAATATCCTGTATGGTATTGTTGAGCATGTGTCCCATATGCAAAACCCCGGTAACATTCGGGGGCGGGATTACGATGCAGTAAGGTTCGCGTTGATCGGGCACTGAGTGGAAGAAGCCCTGGTTCATCCAGTATTCATACCATTTGTCTTCAACTCCTGAGGAATCGTATTTGGAGGGAATTTCCATAAAAAAACAGGTTGTTTAAAAAATGCGAAATTGTAAAATAGCGAAATTGTGAAATTGTGAAATGGCGAAATGGCGAAATTAATAAAAATAAGGGATGGTTAAAATAGCTTGCTTCGCTTAACCAAATAGGGTAGCAGCACCTGTTCAAAGCCAGCGTTGATATCTGCTTCAAGCAGGTCGATGTGGTATTGCCCGCAGCGCAACTTCAGTTCGTTTCTGAATTTTGCAAGAGACTCAACATATTTTTCTCTGAGCTTCGACGGGTGAATCCGTAGTTGTTCACCGGTTTCAATGTCAATAAACTTATAGGGCCTGTCGTCAAATTCAAAGTCAAATTCTTTGCTTTTATCAACTACATGAAACAGAATCACCTCATGTTTGTTGTGTTTCAGATGCTGAAGTGCGGAAAACAGTTCTTCGGGTTGTGCTGTTTTATCGAACATATCGCTGAACACAATCACCAGCGATCGCTTGTGAATTCGCTCAGCCAGTTCATGAATGGCACGCGCCACCCGGGTACCCTTATGTTGTTCGGGAGATCGGGGAATCAACAGCTTTTCCAACTCTGAATAGAGGTACCGGTGATGAACGGGGTTTGATTTTGTTTGGGTATGCAATTCCACGGTATCCGAAAAAACGCTGATCCCGGCTGCATCCCTCTGCTTTCGGAACAGATAGATCAATGCTGCAGCAACATAAACCGAAAAGGTTATTTTATTGGGATGGTCGATATCGGGTTTCGACATCACCGGATAATACATGGATGAAGAGTTGTCAATGAAAACCTGGCATCTCAGATTTGTCTCTTCTTCATACCTTTTGGTGTAGAGGCGATCGGTTCGGCCAAAAAGTTTCCAGTCAATCGAACGGATCGATTCGCCGGGGTTGTATAGCCGATGTTCGGCAAATTCCACACTGAAGCCATGGAAAGGGCTTTTATGCAATCCGGTAATAAATCCTTCAACGACCTGTCGCGCAAGAAATTCCAATGAGGAAAATTGCTCGAGGCGGTTTTGCTCTATGGAATCGGACACAGAATCAGATATACTTTTCAATCATGGCTTTATACGATGCCTTGGGAACTGCGCCAACTTGTTTGTCGACAACCTGGCCACCCTTGATGAAAAGGACTGTTGGAATATTCCTGACCTTGTAAAGGGCAGTGGTAGCCGGATTGTCATCTACATTAAGTTCACCTGCCACGATCCTGCCTTCGTACTCGGCTGCAAGTTCATGAATAATAGGCGATACCATGCGGCATGGACCACACCATACAGCCGAAAGGTCAACCAGAGCAAGCTTATCGCTCTTGATAATTTTTTCCTCAAAATTTGAATCTGTCAAGATTTCGAACATAAAAAAAGCTTTAAATGTGAGATAAAATTCAGTCGGTAAAATTACAAAAATCCTTTGAGAATTAAAGGGAGGTGAGACACAAAGTCACAGCGTCATTCGTCATTCGTCATTCGTCCTTCGTCATTCGTCCTTCGTCATTCGTCAGAGTTTATGCTTCCCCTATTACCCGCACATGAATCTCAGATAATTCAGCCAGCACCCTGATCATCTCTTTGGGGTTTACCCTGTATTTGCGGGAAGGCAGATCGATGGTGATATTTTCTTCGGCATCATGCACTCTGATGCGCATGCGGCATTTCCCTTTTGACAGTGTTGCGGCCTGATGCAGTTTATGAATGGTGTCGATGGTAAGTTCATTAAGTCCGAGCGTAAGGGATATCTCTTTTGAAAATTTCTCCATCACTTCCGCAAGCAGGATAACCTGATTGACCCGTATTGTCATCTGATCGGGGCTGTCGAACCGGGATTCGATCCGGGCTTTGAGAAATACATACTGCCCCTCTTCCAGCAAATGTTTCCACTTGAGGTACTCCTCCGAAAACATGGTGAGTGAAATAAAATTAAAATAATCCTCCACCACAAACGACCCGTAGGGTTTTCCTGTCTTTCCGACCTTATGGTTTGCCTCGATCACAATGCCGGCAAAGGTAACCTCCTTCCCTCTGAGAGGCTTCAGATCCTGTTTAAGGTCTTCGATGGTTTTATTGCAAAATTGCTCCAGTTCAAACTGGTAGTCATCGAGTGGATGCCCGCTCATGTAGAACCCTGTTACATCCTTTTCCAACTTCAGTTGTTCAAGCTTAGACCAGGGGCGGCATTCGGGCAATGTAAGTTCTTTAAAATGAATCTCTTCAGACTCCCCAAACAGCGATTGTTGCATCGAATCCTTTCGTGCATGATAATCGGCAGCATGGCGAATGATTTTTTCCAGAAACACCAGATCATCACTGTTTTCCTGGAAAAAATACTGGGCACGGTGTGTGTTTTCAAAACAATCAAAAGCGCCTGACTTGGCCAGTGACTCCATGCATCTTTTATTGACCATATGGGAATTGATCCGGCGGGTCATATCAAAAATGCTGGTGTATGGCCCATTCGCAATACGTTCTGCTTCAATGCTTTTAACAGCAGCTTCGCCAACGTTTTTAATGCCTGCCATGCCAAACCTGATCTCTCCCTTTTTATTTGCAACGAAAGCGGTAGAACTTTCGTTCACATCGGGGCCCAGCACCGGAATGTGCAGGCGTTTACATTCATCGAGAAAAAGAGTTATTTCTTTGAGTTCAGTCAGGTTACGGCTGAGAACGGCCGCCATAAACTCGGCAGGATAGTGCGTTTTGAGGTAGGCCATGCGGTATGCGAGATACGCGTAACAAGCTGAATGTGACTTATTAAACGCATAATTGGCAAAAGCCTCCCAATCCTTCCAGATTTTGGTAACCACGGCCAGGTCGTGTCCGTTTTTCTTGCAACCATCAAAAAATTTCGGTCTGAGGTCGTTCATCATCGCCTCGATCTTCTTTCCCATGGCTTTTCGTAAAGAGTCGGCCTGACCCTTGGTAAAACCTGCCAGCTCCTGCGACAGCAACATCACCTGCTCCTGGTAAACTGTTACACCATAGGTATCTTTCAGGTACTTATCCATCACCGGGATATCGTAAGCAATTTTTTCTCTTCCATGCTTGCGGGCGATAAAACTCGGAATATAATCCATGGGGCCGGGTCTGTACAAGGCGTTCATGGCAATCAGGTCCTCTATTTTATTGGGTTTAAGGTCCCTGAGATACTTTTTCATTCCATCCGATTCAAACTGGAAGATGCCTGTTGTTTTACCAAGGCTGAATAGTTCATAGGTTGGTGCATCGTCGAAGGGGAAATTTTCGGGGTCAACCTCTATCCCTCGTGAATCCCGGATATTTTGAACAGCATCCTTGATGATGGAGAGGGTTTTTAACCCAAGGAAGTCCATCTTGAGCATGCCTACCTTTTCAATGTATTCACCATCAAACTGGGTGACCAGTAACTCTGATTCCTTGGAAGTGGTAACGGGGATATACTCCATCAAATCATCGCGGCTGATGATGATTCCGCAGGCGTGGATGCCCGTCTGGCGAACAGAGCCCTCGAGGCTTTCGGCAAACCGCAATGTTTCAGCGATCAGTTTGTTGGGCGAAGTTCGGGCGGCCTTCAGCTCCGGCACCTCCTCATAGGCAGTACTCAGAGTTGTTCCCGGCTTAGTGGGAATCAATTTTGTTAACCGGCTAACCTCATCAAGCGGCAGGCGCTGAACGCGTCCAACATCGCGGATGGCTCCTTTTGCCGCCATGGTTCCAAATGTTATAACCTGCGCGACTTTGTCTTTACCATATTTATTAACCACCCATTTCAGAACCCGGTCGCGGCCATCTTCATCGAAATCAATGTCGATATCAGGCATTGAAACACGATCGGGGTTCAGAAACCGCTCAAACAGCAAATCAAATTTCAGTGGGTCCACATCGGTGATCCGGATGCAAAAAGCAACCACCGATCCGGCAGCCGAACCACGCCCCGGCCCAACGGAGACCCCCATGTCGCGGGCTGCATTTAAAAAGTCCTGAACGATGAGAAAGTATCCCGGATACCCCATCTTCTTGACCGTAGCCAATTCAAATTCAATTCGTTCGGTAATTTCAGGAGTTACAACAGGGTAGCGTTTTCGGGCGCCTTCGTAGGTGATATGCCTGAGATACTCATCCGGGTCGGTAAAACCATCGGGCAAAGGAAAATCGGGCATAATCGGATCCCTGTTCAGGCTGAATGTTTCCACCTTATTCAATACCTCAATGGTGTTTTCCAACGCTTCGGGGATATCAGCAAAGAGCTTGTTCATCTCCTCTTTCGATTTAAACCACTCCTGCCCGGTGTATCGCATGCGGCCTGGGTCATCCATAAATTTGCCTGTGTTTACGCAGAGCAAACGATCGTGCGCCTCGGCGTCGATCTCATTCAGAAAATGAACATCGTTTGTTGCGAGCAATTTAACCTGATGTTTGCGGGCAAGCTTAATAAGTTCTTCTCCCACAATCATTTGCCTCTTGTAAACCTCACCATCGCGCGTTGGATCAGTGGCAGGATGACGCATCAGCTCCAGATAAAAGTCATCGCCAAACAACTGCTTATACTCTAAAAGAACCTGCTCCGCTTTTGAAACATTTCCTGCAAGAATCGCCCGGGGAATTTCGCCGGCCAAACAGGCGGAAGAGGCAATCAGCCCTTCATGGTATTGTTTCAGCAATTCTTTGTCGATCCGTGGTTTATAGTAATGACCCTGGATCCAGGCAAAAGAGATGAGTTTGAGCAGGTTTTTGTAACCTGTCATGTTCTTGGCCAGTAAAATCAAATGGTCGCCTTTGCGGTCGATCACCTCGGTTTTTTCGAACCGGCTTCGGTGCGCGACATAGGTTTCGCAACCAAAAATCGGCTTGAAATCTTTCTGCCTGGCTGCCGCTTCTGCAAATTCTTTGATGCCGAACAAATTACCATGATCGGTCACTGCAACTCCCTTCATCCCCATAGAGACTGCTTTTCCAACCATCTCCTTGATGCGACAGGCTCCATCGAGGATGGAATATTGTGTATGTAGGTGTAAATGAATAAAATCAACCATGGAAATAAACAAATAAAATCGGGTGGAACGAGATTGTAAAATTATTTTAAAATCGCCACCGAATCGGGGTTGTTAATAAATTAGTTTTGCACTACCTTTGATAAAAAATAAACACATGCTTAGTTCCGGACATTTTCACCCGATGCTGGTACATTTTCCGATCGCCATCATCACGGTTGGTTTTTTCTTTGATCTGTTTTCGATCTTCTACAAAAAAGAATCTTGTTTGTCTAAAACTGGCTACTGGCTCGAAATTATCGGGATGGCAGGCGCCATATTTGCCTATGGGTCGGGCTACTTTTTCACAAGCCCCATGGAAGGCGAGGCCGGCATAATGCGCGACAAACATGAGTTTTTTGCTACCCTCACCCTTATCTCAATCATTTTCGCAACCCTTTTTCGCATTGTCATTGCCTACCTGAACAAGGAGACTACGAACATGAAATACCTTTCATTAGGATTGTTGTTCCTGTCGGTGATTTTTGTCTCTGTCGCCGGCTACCTGGGTGGTAGTCTGGTGATTGATTACATGATTGGGCTGTAAAATATTTCCATTTCAAAAGAGCCACTATGAAAAAAATGATGCTGATTTGTCTGGCAATTCTTTTCAATGCCGGACTTCAATCGATTGCCGGTGGAACCGACAAAACCATTGCCAACCTGAAAGCCGCCTTCAAAGGGGAATCAAATGCCAGCGCCAAATATGCCGCTTATGCCGAACAAGCAAGAAAAGAAGGTCTGATCCAAATTGCAACCATGTTTGAGGCCACTTCAAAGGCTGAGCAAATTCATGCCGCCAACCATCAAACCGTGCTGGCAAAAATGGGTCAGAAAACCGATCCGTTGAAACCGGAATTCACGGTGAAAACGACCAAAGAGAACCTGCAGGATGCCATTTCGGGCGTGACCTATGAGATGACCACGATGTATCCCGGGTTCATCGCTACCGCCAAAACCGAGGATGTTGCCAGCGCCTCCAAGTCATTCCGCTGGGCCATGGATACTGAAAAAAACCACCGGGTAATGTACCAGAATGCGCTCAATGCCCTGAATGCCAATAAGGCAAATACCCTGTCGAAAGTTTATTGGGTTTGCCCCAAATGCGGAAACACATACGATACCGCCAAGCCTGAAGCAACCTGTTCGTTATGCAGCACCAAGAGAGACAAGTATATTAAGTTTGGGAAGTGAGTAATTAATTTTATTGGTTAATTCAAAAAAAATGTCGAATTTTGCACCCCTTTAATATTCAATTCAATATTTCATTAAATCAATCATTTAACAAATGCCAACCAAAATCAGATTACAGAGAAGAGGTAAAAAAGGACAAGCTTTTTACCACATTGTTATTGCGGATGGTCGTGCACCACGTGACGGAAAGTTCATAGAACGAATTGGCATCTATAACCCCATCGCAAAACCCGCTGAAATTGAGTTAGAATTCGACAAAGCCCTTGACTGGCTGAAGAAAGGCGCTCAACCAACCGACACCGTGAAAGCAATTTTTGCTTACAAAGGTGTTATGTATAAAAACCACCTGCTGAAAGGTGTTGCAAAAGGCGCAATGACCCTTGAACAAGCCGATGCCAAATTCCATACATGGCTTGACGAAAAACACATTAAAATATCAAGCAAGAAAAAAGAGCAGGAACTCAGTGTAAAAGACACCCGCAAAAAACTGCTTGAGAATGAGGTGAAAATCAACGAAGCAAAGGCTGATGCCATTGCTAAAAAGTTAAATAAAGTACGTTTGGATGAAGCTGCACAGGCAGCCGAAGCCCGTGAAGCAGCCGCAGCTGCCCTGGCAGCAAAAGTGGCAGAAATGGCCGAAGCTGCTGAAGCTGCAAAAGCTGCTGAAATAGCTGAAGCACCTGTGGCTGAAGTGGTTGAAGCGCCTGTGGCTGAACTTACTCCGGAGGTTGCGGCTGAACCAGTTGCTGAAGCTCCTGAAACCACCCCTGAAGCATAAAGTGTTGAATGCATAAGGATGATTTTTATTACCTGGGAAAAATCCTGAAAACTCATGGCAATAAAGGTCAGGTAATGGTTCATCTCGATGTGGATGATCCTGAAATTTATCAAAAACTGGAATCCGTTTACCTTGATCTGCACGGTGAACGGATTCCTTTTTTTATCACCTCCGTTGATCTGAAGCATAACAGGAAAGCAATTGTTCAATTTCAGGATTTTAATACGCTGGAAGATGCTGAAAGTTTGCAAAGTCTGGAAATGTATCTGCCTGCTACAGAACTTCCTGCGCTAAAAGGCAACCAATTTTATTTTCATGAAATTATCGGATTTCACGTGGTTGATCAGGCACACGGACCTATTGGCGTGATCAGCGACATCCTTGAATTGCCTCACCAGGCACTGTTTCAAATCCTCCATGGAGAAAAAGAGATCCTGATCCCGATCGTGGATGAGATCATTCAAAAAGTTGACCGAAAGAAAAAAACCCTGTTCATCGATGCCCCGGCAGGATTGATTGAAATATACCTGTAATCGCCAAATGGCCTTTCATTTCCAGCAATTTACCATTGAGGATGCCGGCAGTACCCTGCGTGTGGGAACCGATGCCATGTTGCTCGGGTCGTGGGCAAATCCGGGCAAGGCAAAAAAAATTTTAGATGTTGGCACCGGGTGCGGAGTTCTCGCCCTGATGATGGCTCAAAAATCTGAAGCTGTCATCGATGCCATTGAAATCGACCCACCCTCTGTGCTGGATGCAAAAAACAATTTCAGGAATAGTCGATGGGCTGGCAGAATATCGGTGATGGAAGTCTCCCTGCAATGCTTTTCCGGCACAACAGAAGGTGAATATGAATTTGTTATCACCAATCCCCCCTATTACGCCAAATCATTAAAATCTCCATCGGCAAGGATCAACCAAACCCGGCACGACGAGAGTCTTACGCTCCCCGATCTGGCCATGCACGTAAGCGATTTGCTTGCCGGCAATGGCTCTTTTGCGCTCATTTTACCCTTTGAACCGGCCAACAAATTTCAAACCATCTGCGCCGGTTGCGGACTGTATCCATCGCGCAGCCTGGTTGTATATCCCAAACCAGGCACCCCTCCCAAAAGGGTACTGATGGAGTTCACAAAAATCAAAATTCATTATCCTGAAGCTGACTCGTTGACTATACTGGATGCATCAGGTAAATTCACAGCCGGGTATTTAGCCATGACACAGGATTTTCACCGTTTTTAATTGAATGGTTTTGCAACGGCGCAAAGCCAGATGAGCATGCATAAGCGCTGGCTATATGAATTTCCAAATGTCCTCAATCAGCAGATTATCGAATGTCTTGATATGTTCTTTCAAAATGTTTTCAGTCACCATTCTGGGTCTGATGTCGCAATAATAAACTCCGTCAAGTGGATTGAGTTTAACCGTGTATCCTATGAAGTGGCCAGGAAGAAAAGTGGCGCTGATACCATATTCATTTATTCGCCTTGTGTTTGTTCTTTGAACATCATTGAGGAAAATTGCTATATGCGGAGTTGGCTTATCCGTGAGTTTATTGTAAAGGAATTTGTCAATGAAAATTTTGTCAATCCGGTCTTTACTCGATGTTTTAATTGAACCAATAACTTTTACTTCGCTATCTTTTTCAATAATCAAATCATGCTGATAACTCATATTAAACAGTTCTTCGCCAGCAACAATTACAGGAACTTGTATTACGCCAGCGGTACAAGTTATTCCAATTTCACGAATGATCAATCGAATAAAATGTTCAAACAAATCTCCGTTTAATTTCCGTGCTGTGTTTGATTTCCCTGCTGGTAAACCGTCTAATGATGCGCCAATAGATTGCTGAATCGTGTAAGTTGCCTTATTGAGAATTTGTCTCAACGATTCATCATTTTTATTAACAGTTTTAATGGTTCGCAAAACTTTCAAAAACTCCTTTGAAGAATTTGCAAATGTTTTTGCATCATACATCAATTCAGAGTTTATCGGTCTTGTAATCTGATAATTGCCTTCTTTCTTATATTGATAAAAGCAATAGTGATTTTCGTTCTGAGATATGATGGTTGCCTGCAAATTATCGGTTATATAATTCAAGTATTCATCACAAAATGCAATGTATGCTTTTAGGTCAACAAAATTGGTTTTGTCTTTGGCTTTAATTAGTAGCTGTTTTAAGTTCATCTTATAGAGTTTCGTCGTTTCTGGTTTTCAAAATCATATTTTATCCAATTGTATATGCTCCAATCTTCAACAAGTTCGATACGGTTTGTTGCCCAATCCAAATATTCTGGTGATAAATCGCAAGCCAACCATTTACGTTGAAGTTGTTCGGAGCAGACAGGTGTTGTGCCTGAACCACAAAAAGGGTCAAGTACTGTGTCGCCAACGTTTGAAGAAGCTAATATTATTTTGCGCAAAAGTTCTTCCGGTTTTTGAGTGGGGTGAGGAGTCTTTTCGTGCATACCATTGCATGTTGTTGGCACTTCAATAATATCTTGCGGAATTTCCAGAACATCTTTTGGCTTTGCTCCAAGTGGATTTGGTTCCCATATCTGATTGCCGTTTTTACCGTTGCCGTATTGACTTGTCTCTGCTTGCGGATGACTTGGATATTTCAAAGTATGTTCGCTGTATGGAAGACGTATTGAATCAATATTGAAAGTAAAATTCTTTGTCTTACGAAAATGCAAAATGCTTTCATGACTTCGTCCCCAGTCACTGCCTAAGTTCGCTTTGTTTTTATAATTCCAAATAATCCAACGACAACCTTTAAAATATTTTGTTGCCGGATGCTTTAAGTCAGCTAAAATCTCGGAAAAGCCACAAATGAATAGCGTTCCTGTCGGTTTCAAAACTCTGGCAGCTTGTTCAATCCATTGCATAGAAAATCGAATGTATTCTTCCTGGCCTTCAAAAGTGTCCCAAGCAGCTTTCTTGATGTTGTATGGAGGATCAGCAAAAATCAGATCAACACTTTCAGCTTGCAGTGATTTAAGCCATTCAATGCTATCACCTTGCCAAAGTTGTCCGTTTGGATGTTGATAAAACAAATTAAGTTTTTCAGCTTCCTTTTGTGAAACGACAGAAAGTTGGCGTTCACCTCTTAGCTGAACTTCGCCGAAGAATGTCGGAAGCTCTTTATTTCGCATCAATGTTTTACCCATTTCGTTGAGTTTTTAAGTAACACACTTTTTGTTCTGCTGCTTTCAAAATTTCTAAATCAGCTTCTTCGCTTAAAATTTTGTACGCAATTTGGTCGCTAAGAAATTCGTTTTGCAATTCTCTTTCATCAACTTTAAAATAGCATGCTACCCCTTTGATGAGTTGTTTTGTTGGTTGTCTTTCATTGCGCTCAATTTTTGCAAGTAGAGAAGGATCAATTAAAAGATGAGACGCAACTTCTCGTAACGACAATTCCGTTTCAGTTCTCAGCGCTCTGAGGTGCTCTCCGAAAGATCTGAATGTAAGTTTTAGTGTCGGCATCAGGACATTTTTTGTCCAAATATATTAACAAACACTTACGTGGACAAATAAAGTCCCTATAAGTTATCAACAATGGAGAAATGTATTGAATGCGGACGGCAAAACACCTGCAATAAAATCACCCATTCCCTGCAAATATTTTCAGGATTTTTTGCCCGATAATCCACGACATGCCTTAGCTTTGCAGATACAACGACATTTGGAAGATACAAATTGAACAGTAAATCATTTGTTATGAGAAAATTCAGCCAAGCTGCCCTTATGATGCTCCTTTTGACGAGCTTGTTTTCAGCTTGTAAAAAGGATGATGAAATCATTTACATCCCATCGGGACCTGATATGCAAACCCTGCGGAAACAATATAATATGGCCGTGCTGGATGCCAAAGTTGCCGAGCCATTTGAAATATACAGAAGCCTGATTGCCGTTGTAAATTATGGCGACAGCACTGCCGGGCAGGGTAACCTGGTTTGGTCAACCGATTCGCTGGGCAAATTGAGAGTGCTGGTGATTTCATGGATGAAACAGTCTTCAACACAATACTGGCCAGTCGGACAAACCTTCAAAACAAGCAACAACCAGGCGCATATGTCGTGGATTACCAATGCCCCTGAGATGCTCGATTTCTTAAAAAAGAACACGTTTAAAGATAGTTCCCAGCTTCACTTGCGCATTGCCCAACTACTGGGCATGCCCCCCGATTCACAAAATAATTTCTTTGTGGAATTTTGGGTTTACCCCGAAAACCTATTCCGCCCCACCCCGGATCCGGAGATTACCGATCATGAAGCCGACCTCTATTTTCCATCGTGGATAAGTCAAAAGCACCGCAACTGGTTTTTAAATGAGATTCAGAACAAATACGATACTTCAACCACCAACGCCTTCCCATGGACCAGACTTGGATACACCTACGACTGGGCCAACCCCCTTCATCCGGTTGGGCTGAGTGAATTTGTTGTCGATACCTCCGCGGTGGTGACCGTTACCCGAACTCTCTCCTCGTGGCAGTACTATCAGCTTGGCCTGTAAATTTGAAAACAATTATTCAATTCGGAATCAAACAAGATCAAACAGACATGGGCTTTTACCGACAATCTTTGACAAAGCAACTTTTCGCGTTTTTCGTTGCAGCAGCAGGTTTTATGTGGTTAAACCAGGCAATTTGCCAAACGGAGCCATTGAAAATCTGCATTTCAAAATCCTCCCAAAATTATGTTAACTGGATAAAACGTGCCGATCCGTTGGTTCAAACTGTTGATCTGTACGCCATGCCCATCCCCGAGGCTGTTCAGCAACTCGGCCAATGCAGCGGATTACTACTCACAGGAGGGGAAGATGTGTGGCCTGGCAGATACGGCAAAGCGTTTGACACGGTGAGATGCACGGAAATGAACCCTCACCGCGACAGCCTCGAACTTGCCCTGATCGAAAAAGCGCTTGCCATGAAAATGCCTGTTATGGGTGTTTGCCGCGGCAATCAGATTCTCAATGTTTACCTGGGCGGAACACTGATTGTAGATATTCCCACAGATATTGGTGTACGGATCAGACATCAGTGCGACGATTATCTGAAATGCTTTCATACAGTCAATGTGATCAGTTCATCTATGCTTTCAACCATCTGTATGGCTTCAGCGGCAGAGGTTACCACGAACCATCATCAGGCTGTTGACCGGTTGTCGCCGCTGCTGATTTCGAATGTGGTGTCGGATGATAACCTGATTGAAGGGGTAGAATGGAAAAATCCGGAAGGAAAAGCATTTTTGCTCGGCGTACAATGGCATCCGGAACGGATGGATGTATCAAATCCGCTTTCGGGACCGATTGCCACAACTTTCATTTTAAAATCAGCAGCCTATTCTGCCAATCGTAAATAAACCCATCTGTTATGAAGATATACGACCTATACTTACACGGAATAACGGTTTTCATGGGATTTTTCGCCATGCTGAACCCAATTGGCAACATCCCGGTTTTTTTAGGGATGGTGCAGGATTTTGATAAAAAGACGCAGAACAAGGTTGCATTGAGAGCAACCATAACAGCATTCACCATTATCGCCATCTTCTGCATATTCGGACATATTATTTTCCGTGTTTTCGGAATAACCGTACCGGCCTTCCAGATCGCGGGTGGTATCATTGTTTTTATCATTGGATTTCAGATGCTGAATTCAAAGGAGAGCCCTATCCATTCGCAGTCAATGGAGGAAAAAGAACAAATGGAGAAAATCGCCCATGATATGGCCATCACCCCATTGGGAATTCCGCTTTTAGCCGGACCAGGAACAATATCAACCGCGATGAATTTTGTGGGAGTTGAAAAGTCAATAACAAATGTAATCCTGGTGGTAGTCATTTTTGGCATCATGTGTTTGATCACCTATTTGTTGTTCATTTCATCACGGGTGATCGCCAACAAAATCAATCCCGGCATGCTCAAAGTTGTTTCGCGCATCATGGGATTGATTCTGGCAGTTATTGCCGTTCAGATGATGATCAACGGCATTGAAGGAACCATCGACATGTTTAACAAAGGCCAATGACAACCAGGCAATTCGCATTACTCTGTTTGGTAGTTCTCCTGTTCACCTCATGTAACAGCAGGAAGACTGAATACTGGCCAAATGGGAATAAAAAATCGGAGATTGCCATGAATGGCGAAAAATATGAAGGTTTGGCCGAATATTGGTTTGAAAATGGGAAGCTTCAAACATCCTGCTTCTACAAAAACAATGTTATTGATGGCTTGCACCGAAGTTACTATCTGTCGGGGGGATTACAGATGGAACAAAATTTCACCAACGGCAAACTCAACGGGCCGATAAAAACCTGGAATGAATCGGGCGCTTTAATCTCGGAAGGCCACTATCACAATGGCGTTTTAGATGGTCGCTATACCGAGTACTATCCCAACAAGACATTGAAAATTGAAGGAAACTATGTCAATGGCGATCACGATGGCATATGGCTTTACTTCGACGCCTCAGGCGTAATTGTTGGCGAGGGCAACTTTTCACGGGGAAACGGGATTCAAAAAGTGTTTTACAGCAATGGAATCACCCGTCAAATGACACATTACACCAAAAATGAGAAAGACGGAGAAGAGGTTTTTTACAAACCTGATGGCTCTCCCGATGTAATCAATATTTTTAAACATGGGAAACTGGTTGACAAAATCAAAAAGTAATCACCTTAAAATAATTATGGGCTTTTGTTTGGTCAGTCGGTCAGAACTCTGTAATTTTGCGACTGTTATTCTGTTCACATTGTTAGTATTTTAACTATATATCAATCACTGGTCATTAATCATTAAAACTGTATCAAAATGAACTTAGAGAAAATCATGAACGACCTGGAGAAAAAACATCCGGGCGAAAATGAGTACCTCCAGGCTGTAAGGGAAGTTCTGGAATCCATTGAAGAGGTATACAACGAAAATCCGCACTTCGAGTCGGCAAATATCATCGACCGGATTGTTGAACCCGATCGTATTTTAACCTTCAAGGTTTGTTGGGTTGACGATAGTGGCAAAGTGCAGGTGAACCTGGGTTACAGGGTTCAATTCAACAATGCCATTGGTCCATACAAAGGCGGATTGCGTTTCCACCCCAGCGTAAACCTCAGTATTCTGAAATTCCTGGGTTTTGAACAAATTTTCAAAAACAGCCTTACCACCCTCCCGATGGGCGGCGCCAAAGGTGGTTCAGATTTTGACCCCAAAGGAAAATCAAATGCAGAGATCATGCGGTTCTGCCAGTCATTCATGCTGGAACTGTGGAAACTTATTGGTCCTGAAACAGATGTACCTGCCGGTGATATTGGTGTTGGCGGACGCGAAATCGGATTTTTATATGGCATGTACCGTAAACTGGCCCGCGAAAACAGCGGCGTGCTTACCGGCAAAGGACTCAACTGGGGCGGCAGCCTCATTCGCCCTGAGGCAACAGGTTTTGGTGCGGTATATTTTGCAAAAGAGATGCTGGCGACAAAAGGCGAAACCTTTAAAGGTAAAGTTGTGGCCATCTCCGGTTTCGGCAATGTTGCCTGGGGCGCTGCAATCAAGGCAAGCGAACTTGGCGCCAAGGTAGTTACCATATCCGGCCCCGATGGTTATATTTATGACCCGGATGGCATTTCAGGAGAAAAAATTGAATTCCTGCTCGAACTCAGAGCCTCGAACCAGGATATCGTAAAACCCTACTCCTATGAGTTCCCCAATGCACAGTTCCACCAGGGAAAACGTCCATGGGAAGTAAAATGTGACATTGCGCTGCCATGTGCCACACAAAACGAACTTGGCAAGGACGATGCCATTAACCTCATCAAAAACGGGGTGATGTGTGTTGCAGAAGGTGCAAACATGCCAAGCACACCGGAAGCCATCGAACAATTCCTCGAAAATAAAATCCTCTTTGCCCCCGGCAAGGCGGTTAATGCAGGTGGTGTTGCCACTTCAGGACTCGAGATGTCACAAAATGCCATGAAACTTAGCTGGCCAAGTAAAGAGGTTGATGAACGGCTACATCACATTATGTGCAGCATTCATGAGGCCTGCGTAAAATACGGCAAAGACAAAGAGGGCTATGTCAATTATGTAAAAGGTGCCAATGTCGCCGGATTCCTCAAGGTAGCCAGCGCAATGCTTGATCAGGGGGTGATTTAATTGATACCCGTCGCAGAGGCGCATTACAAGGCACCTCTGCTGGATAAAAAAAATCCCGGCAAACCTGCCGGGATTTTTTTTATCTTTGGCCATGCAATTTGCCAACCCGTTTTTCCTGATTGCCTTAACCGCACTGGCAATCCCGATTGTAATACACCTTTTTAATTTCCGCAGATACAAAAAGGTCTATTTTACCAATGTTCATTTCCTGCAGGAAATTCAGCAAGAGACTAAAAAACAGTCGCAGCTGCGTCAGTTGCTAATCCTTCTGGCCCGCCTGCTGGCCATTGCCGCACTGGTTATTGCCTTTGCTCAACCCTACCTCCCTGCCTCAAAGCTCCAAAAAAAAATCACCGGACAGCGGGCGGTCAGCATTTATGTCGACAACTCATTTTCGATGGAAACGGTTGCAACAGAAGGAAAACTGATAGATGTTTCGAAAACAAAAGCCAGGGAAATTGCCCTGGCATATGCTCCATCTGATTTTTTTCAATTGGTTACGAACGATTTTGAAGGCAGACACCAGCGGTTCGTTAGTCAGGAAGAATTCCAAAAACTCCTGGATGAGGTGCAGGTTTCATCATCAACCAGGTCGATGCCGGAGATTATCAACAGACAAAACGACCTGCTTGGCGAAATTCAGAAAATGAACAAAGATGCCTACCTGATTTCTGATTTCCAGAAAAACACCTCCTCACTCGCAATGGCAAAACCGGACACAAACATCAGTTGGTACCTGGTGCCTGTCACCGCACAAAAAAAAGATAATTTATACATTGACACGGCATATTTCCTTTCTCCGGTGCATCAACCAGGTATGCCGGTACGTCTGAAAGTCCGCATCCGCAATATTTCGCCCGAATCGCTGGAAAAGATTCCTGTTAAGCTCACCATCAACAAAGTTCAAAAAGCCCTGGCCAGCTTCTCCGTTGCGGCAAATTCATCGACCGAAGTTACACTGCCCTTCACCGAAAACACTTCAGGCATTCAATACGGCCAGATTGACATTATTGATTATCCGGTGGTTTACGATGACAAGTTCTATTTTTCATATCCGGTTTTACCCTCAATCCAGGTCCTTTGCATCAGCGAGAAGACGGAAAACCCCTTTTTGAATGCACTTTTCAACAACGATTCTACCATCCGTTATTCCAATTGCAGTGTCAAACAGATTGATTACAGCAGCTTGTTTTCCAACGCATTGCTGATATTAAACAGCCCCGACGAAATCTCTTCCGGGTTGGCCCAGGAGTTGGACCGTTTCGTTCGTGCCGGTGGCAATCTGGTTGTTTTTCCACCTTCGGGCGGTAAAACAGAGTCCTACAATGACTTCCTGTCCCTGCTAAACCTTCGGGGATACATGGGCATCGACACGATCAAACAGCGAATCGCCGGCATCAACCTCGAAAGCGCCATCTTTGATGATGTGTTTGAAAAAAACGAAGCCGGAAAAGTGGTGCTTCCCGAGAACATTGACCTTCCGCAGGTTCAAAAACATTACAAACTTTTTCAAAAGATACAGAGCGAAGAGGAGGTGTTGCTCAAACTTGAAAACAATGACCCGTTTCTGATCTCGGCAACCGTTGATCAGGGAAAGGTTTACATTTTTACAGCCCCTGCCGATGACCGATGGTCATTGTTCCCGAAACATATGATATTTGTTCCGACACTCTATAAAATTGCTTTGCTCAGCCATCCGTCACAACCACTTTATTATACTACAGGCGATAATACAACCATTGAAATTCCCGCCGACTCGATTTCGGAAACGAATATTTACAAACTCAAAAAACTCGAATCGGAATTTGAAGTCATCCCTGAAATCAGAAAGTTTGGCACCAATGTAACGCTTAACACCCATGGACAGATCAGAGATGCCGGTTTTTATGCCGTTAGCCGCAATACAAAAACAACAGCCGGTCTCGCTTTTAATTTCAACCGAAAAGAGTCCGATTTAACCTGTTTCAGCAGTGCCGAACTCGAGCAGCAAATCAGCCGGTTGCCGTTGAAAGACATTCACATACTCAAAGAAAAAAAATCATCGCTGACGAGGGAAATACACCAGATCAAACAAGGCACGCCACTTTGGAAGTTGTTTATTTTCCTGACCCTCCTGTTTATAGCCTGTGAAATTGCACTGATCCGTTTATTAAAATAGGTGGACCACAACCGGATGAAAAAAGATGTTCTGATTTATTTTGCCGGTAAAATAATCCCAGCGGGAGTCAATCTGGTTATCATTATTCTGGCAGTGAGGTTTCTGGGGAAAGCCGAGTATGGAAAGTATTCCCTGGTTTTTTATGCCTCCATGTTGCTGAGCACACTCACCTATGGCTGGATTCAGCAAAGTATTCTTCGCTTTCTGAGTGCATATCCCGGGCAACAGGTACTCACCATCAACCGGTTCTATTTCCTGTTGCTGGTCAGCACACTGTCAGCCTCCATCATCGGATTGTTTTTGTGTATCCTGTACTTTCATCTTTCGTGGCAGGATACCGCCGTTGTAACCGCCTACATTTTTTTATACAACATTTTTCTTTTCCACCTTACGCTAAATCAAACAAATAAAAAATCTGTCCGGTACGCCACGCTGGAAGGCTCTTACTACCTGCTTTTTTTTGCAGCATTCCTGGTTTTAGTCCTTGTATTTAACCAACGCTTGTTTATTGTCCTTTTTGTCGCCATGTTGTGCGGGCTCGTGTTAACCGAATTTCTGAGGATGACGGTTCTCCCTGAGGGTAAAGTAGGGATTGATCCCTCCCGGATATATTTTGATGCAGGATTTAGCAAGAAAGTATTTAATTTCGGATTCCCCATCACCATTTGGCTCTTCCTTTCATACCTTGTAACCATTTCCGACCGCTTCATCATCAAGGAATTCAGCAGTTATGACGATGTGGGCACCTATGCCGCCATCAAAGATTTCATTATCAAAATCGCCACATTTACAACCATTCCGATACTTTTGGCCTACCATCCGATGATTGTTGAAAAATGGAATGGTAACCGAAAAAAAGAGGCGATGAGGCTGATCCGCGAGGGGCTGAATTATTGCCTGATGATTGCCGCTGTTGTATTGATTTTCTTCCTGATTTTTAAAAATCTGGTTTATACCCACCTGCTGCATCTGCAGGTAAACAAAGAGTTGCTGGTATCGGCAGCATTGATTGGTTCTGCCTTTCTTTGGCAGGCTGCCATGCTGTTGCATAAACCGCTTGAATTACTTCTGAAACCCCGCCTGATGCTGATAGCCATTGTTTTCGCGCTGATTGTGAATGCCCTTGCCAACCTGATTTTTGTGCCTGTGTTTGGATATCCTGCATCCGCTGTAATTTCCCTGGCATCAGTTATTACCTATATTATCGTTATTTTTGTTTTTTTATTCCGATTCCATAAACAGGGATTGCTGCGCGAGTAAAGGATTCTCCGGTCTCCACATGAAACTATTTTGACCGGATAAAAGGAAAAAAGAATATGAACAAGCTGGAATCATTCATATATCAGGCAGTAAAACACAATCCAAGGATTAAAAACCTGGTAAGAGATGTTTATCAAGTGCTTTTTGCCATGATGCCGGGCCCCGCTGAAAAATCAGTTTACCCGGTCACCGTTCGGGAGGGTTTTTTCTTTGGATTTCATGATAAAATTCCATGGTCGGCCAACAACTCCCTGCTCCTGGCCCATGGATATAACAACCTCAGCAATCATGAACCCACCCCCGATGATCGGGTTGACATAGGCTATTTTCAGGGTGAAAAAGCGACTGATTTTAAAAAGATCGCAACAACCGGTTGTTTTAATTGGCAACAGGGAAGCATGTTGCAATGGCTTGGTAGTTCCGATCGCTTTATTTTCAACGATGCAGGCGAAGGGAGCAATGTTGCCAGAATTTTCAACACGCAGGGTCAGGCTGAGGGCGTTTTATCTGCAGCGGTTTCTGCGGTCGATCCCATGGGCAACAAAGCATTGTCGTACAACTTCACCCGGCTCCAGCGATATTTTCCCGGTTATGGTTATATGCATGGCAACGATCCGGAAATTGAAGAAGCAACTCCCTCCTCGCATGGGATAAGCGTCATTGATATTCAGAAAAACCTTTCAACCAAATTGTTTTCAGTTCGTGATATCGCCTCTTTCCATCCCGAAAAAAGCATGGATGGCGCGCATCATTTTCTTACACATTGTCTGTTCTCCCCTTCCGGCCAGCGGTTTATTTTTTTTCACCGGTGGATAAAGGACGGAAACTTCATTTTCACCCGAATGCTCTCGTCCGATACAAACGGAAAACAGCTTCATATATTCCCAACGCGCGACATGGTTTCTCACATTGCCTGGCAGGATGACTCACACGTGCTGGCCTATTGCCGGTCGAGAGAGAATAAAGATGCCTACATCATTTTTGAGGATATGAGCGAAGTCCACCAGGTGATCGGAGCAGATGATTTCAGCTCCGACGGGCACCCTTCATTTGCCCGTAAATACCCCGAATGGTTTATCACCGACACCTATCCCGACAGGATGCGGAGAAGTTACCTGATCCTCTACAACATTTTAAAGGAAAAACGCGTTGATCTGGGTTTTTTCCGTCAGCCATTGCAGTATAAAGAGGCAGTGCGATGTGACCTCCATCCCCGGTGGAATCACGAGGGGACCATTATTTGCTTCGATTCAGCCCATACAGGAAAAAGAGCCCTGTGTACCATGGATATCGGTAATATTTTATCAACGGGAATGATCAACACTTTTTAACCGATGAAGAAGGCAGATATCCTTATTGTTGGTGTAATTTACAATACCTATCCCGAAACACTCCGCTATCTCGACAGCCTGGCTTCTGCTGAAACCCAAAATCTTACACTGATACTGGTCGATAACAGCAACAAGGCACAGCCTCCCGGTTTTCTGCAAAAAACCAAAAGCTATCCTTTTCTCCATTACCTGAAATCGGATAGCAATGTTGGCTATTTTCGGGGCGCCCAGGCAGGATTGAACCACTACCTGGCCGAACATGCTGATTATCCTCAATGGATACTGGTAACCAATGTGGATATTGTTTTTACCCCCGACTTCTTTGTGCGGTTAAACACCTTATCCGATCAACAGAACCTGGGGGTTGTTGCGCCATCGATTATATCGAAAAAATGGAACACCGATTATAATCCAAAAATCCTGACACGGTATTCTAAAGAAAAACTGAAGTTTTACCGGTTTCTCTATACCAGTTTTATACTCCATAATTTGTTTCTCACAGTTGCCTATTTTAAAAAATGGATGCTGGGTTTGGTGAAGAAGAGATCAGAAGTCTCTGAGAGCCATGACCAAATCTACAAAAAAATATATGCACCCCATGGATCCTGCATCGTGTTTAATAGAACCTATTTTGCCCTTGGGGGTGCGCTGGATCTTTCCAATTTCTTATTCGGGGAGGAAATTCTGGTCGCGGAGACCGCTTTGCAACTGGGACTGGATGTGGAGTATCATCCTGAATTGGTCATTGACGATTATGAACATGCATCAACCGGGTTTTTTATATCGCCTGCAGTAAACCGTTATAACCACCAAGCCATACAGACAATTCTTGATCGCTATTATAACTGAATCAAACTGAAACTATTTGCAGCCACTATTTGCCTGGCATAAAATGAACAAAATATTAAAATATTTTCTCGCAAAAGATTTACTTGCTCCGCTTGGAATTTCACTTTGCTGGCTCATAGCGCTTGCAGCAGCGGCTCCTTACGGTAATTTTCCTCTGAATGATGATTGGGCATATACAAAAAGTGTTGAATACCTGTTGGATCACAACAAGTTTTTTATAAATAACTGGCCGGGGATGTCCCTGTTTTTTCATGTCCTTTGGGGAACATTGTTTTGCAAGGTATTTGGATTTTCATTCTTAACTCTGCGACTTTCAATCGTTGTAATGGGTGTTATCGGCCTTTTCTCAGCATATTACCTGTTCAGCATTTTGTCAAAAAACAAGTTTTATGTAACCATCGCAGTTTTACTTTTAGCTTTCAACCCTTTCTATTTTTCTCTTTCCCTCACTTTTATGACAGATGTGAGTTTTACGACGATTACAATTCTTGCTGCCCTGTTTTTCATTCAATATCTCAAATCTGAGAAGACAACCAGTTTATGGATTGCCATATTTTTCTGTATCATTTCAATACTGATCCGACAAATCGGTTTACTTCTCCCGCTCGCCTTTGTGCCGGTTTTATTATTAAAAAACAGGTTTACTTTAAAAAATTTCATGCTGAGTCTATTGCCTTTGGTTTTAACCATCGCAGCATTAAACATATATATTTACTGGTTGCAGAAAAACCAGAGCCTCCCCCCCGACTTTGGTAAAACCTCAGCAATCATCCACAACCTGACATACAATTTTTTTTCGTATCTGATTGACAGATTGGGATTAATCGTGTTTTACATCATTGCAATGGCCATTCCGCTGTCGCTGGTTGGGTTTCCCGGATTATGGAGGTCTTCATCCCGCAGATTGAAGATCTTGACTCTCACTGCAATAGCGTTCCTATTGTTCTTTATTCACTATAAGTTTTATTCGATCCCGATAGAGAACATTGTGTATAATTTTGGCATTGGTCCCAAGTTATTAAAAGACACATATTTTGGAATTACCAAGCTTCCCGGCCTTCCCAAAGATCTTATCAATTTTATAAATTTGATTATCCTGTTATTCATTCTTCCTTTTTTCCTTAAACTTACAACCCGCCTGGTAAACATACAGTCCTCATTATCAGCAAGGAGTATTAAAATGGCCGACCTGGCCTATATTGCAATCCTGTTATTTGTAATCATCTATTCTATCTTCTTGATTTTCAACAACTCCATTTTCGACCGCTATTTCTTACCGATTTACCCTTTTATTATTGCACTGGTCATTCCCCGTGAAAAAACAGAAGCTTCGATCCCGATGAAGGTTTTCCCGGTGATATTTCTTATCACGATGGCACTGTTCAGCATTGCCGGAACTTCTGATTATTTCTCATGGAACAGAGCACGCTGGAAGGCAGTTGATTATTTGATGAACGAAAAAAAGGTACCGCCCTCAATGATTGATGGAGGATTTGAATTTAACGGATGGTATACAAAAGCAAAAATACGACGGTCACTTATTTCCGAATATACCAAGAGCTGGTGGTTTGTTGAAGATGATCAATATGTAATTGCCTTTGATGAATTAAACAGCTATCAAAAAATAAAAAGCATACCCTATTCCTCATTTTTACCCTTTAACAAAAAGAGTATCCTTGTCCTGTCGCGCAACCCTTGTTCCGAAATCACAACCATCGGGTGCAATGCAGAAAGCCTTACGAAAGATGAAAAATATCTGATCAGTTCTGATTCTCTCCATTACTTTCCCTATTCAGGTACCGTTTCAACTCAAAGGAAACATTCTGGGCGCAGCTCCGTTTTACTAACAGCTTCAGCCCAAACCTGGATAAAAGTAAAATTAAAAAATTTCGAGCCGGGTGAAAAGATGGTTGTCAGTTTTTGGAAATATCCCGGAAAAAGTGGAACCGGCATCGTAATCAGGAGCAATTTCAAAGATGGGTTCAACTATTTTATTACCGATGATATTGTTGCCAGAAATTCCTCCGGATGGGTAAAAGTGAAAGCTGAGATAAACATTCCTTCAGATTTCGGAGCAAGTGACATGGATGTTGGTATTTTTAACAGCGGATCGTCAGAGTGCTGGGTGGATGATTTTGAGCTTTCCCGGTTGAAATATCATAAGAACTCCCCGCAAAGCCTCAAAGAGACTGGAGTTGAATGAAAAGTATTTAAAAACAAAAAAAAATTATGCGCAGAACTACTATTTCACATTGTGTTTAATCGGAGACAATCTTGGAAACGATACAACCATTTGTAAGCATTATAATTCCCTGTTACAACGAAGGGAAGTACATCAAAACGTTGCTGGATAATATTCTTCATCAGGATTATCCGGTCAGCCGGCTTGAAGTTTTTTTAATTGACGGCATGAGCCACGACAACACCCGGGAGATTATCGAAGAATACCACCAACGGCACCCATATATCCAACTGTTTTTAAATGAAAAACGTTTTGTGCCCTTTGCACTGAATTTAGGAATTACAAAATCGCAGGGAGATGTTGTGATCAGGATGGATGCACATTCGGCCTACCCGCCCAACTATTGCAGTACCCTGGTCAGGCACCTGATTGAGCTCAAAGCTGACAATGTCGGAGGTACATGGATCACCAAACCTGGCAACGATTCGGCTAAAGCCAATGCCATTGCGATTGCCTTATCTTCAGTTTTCGGAGTGGGAGATTCGCACTACAGACTGGGCGTTAAAGAGATACGCAAAGTTGACACCGTGCCATTCGGATGTTTCAGAAGGTCGGTTTTTGACAGGTTTGGATTGTTTGACGAGGAACTTTTGCGCAACCAGGATGATGAGTTTAATGCCCGGATTATCGAACATGGCGGCTCAATTTATTTGATCCCGAATGTTGCCATTACCTATTTTGCCCGACAAGAAATCTCCTCACTGGCAAAAATGTTTTTTCAATATGCCTTTTTTAAACCTCTGGTAAACCGGAAATTAAAGAGCCCGGCAACCATCCGGCAATTTATTCCCCCGCTATTTGTCTTGTTTCTGTTAGCGGGATGGCTGCCAGCGCTGGTATATCCTGCCCTTTTCTTATTCTATGCCGGAGGAGCCGGTTTATACCTTATGATCAATCTGATTTTTACCGTTAAAAGCGCCCGGGATAAACAAAAGGGGTATTTGCTTCTATACCTTCCCTTCATTTTTTTATTGCAGCACATGGCATACGGAATTGGTTATCTTGCCGGTTTTATTAACTTTGTTTTATTCAGAAAATCGACAACCAATATCAATACATCACGCTAATACAACCATTGTCATATGCGAAATCGGGTACATCAGCAGATCTTTTTCATCAGTTGTCTTCTGCTGGTTTTTTTTCTGCCGGTTTTCCCCAGGCTCTTGCCTGCGGTCATATTGGTGATGGTGGCCAATTGGCTGGTCAGCGGAATATATCTTAAAACGGTTCCGCAGATTTTTACAGAAAAATGGCGGTTGTTCACTGCATCGTTTGTTTCAATATATCTGCTTTACATGGTTGGTATGTTGTACACAACCGATTATGATTACGGTTGGTTTGACCTTGAAATCAAATTATCGTTATTTATCTTTCCCCTTATTTTTGCCACCAGCGACCTTGCTGTTTTTACCCGCCCGAGGGTACGATTATTATTTATCACCTATCTATCAGGCTGCATCGCCGGATCGGTGATTCTTTTTGGCCATAGCTGGATCGCGTTCGAACGGATAGGCGTTCCCGATGCCTTTTATTATTCCAACCTTTCGTGGTACTTTCATGCAAGCTATCTGGCCATGTACTACACTTTTGGCGTTTGCATTGTACTCTATTCCATAACGCTTGATTTTTCCAAGCAGTCACGCCTTACCCGAATCGGTCTTTCGGTCATCATGGCATATCTGGAAATTCTGATTTTTCTGCTCAGTTCCAAAGCCGGTTTGCTTCTGCTGGTCATAACGCAATCGCTGTTTATCATCCTGTTGATTTATAAGAGGGCCGGACTTCCCCGGATCATCGGTTTCGCACTGTTGCTGATCGTGTTGTTTATCGGATTTTCGAAACTATTTCCCTACGCTTTCAAGAGGATTTCAAAAGCCGACTCGATGATATCTTCTGCGCAACCGATTCAGTCGAACCCCAACGACGGAACAACCGCCCGTATGGAAATATGGAAAGTATCGATCCCCCTTATCAGGCAAAATTTTGTTTTCGGAACCGGCACCGGTGATGTGAAAAATGTTTTGTTAGAGACCTACCGGACGCACAATCTGTTTCCTATTTTCATGAAAAAACTAAATGCACACAATCAGTACATCCAAACATTTATTGCGCTTGGTTTTTTAGGGTTCAGTTTACTGGTCGCCTCGTTGTTGATTCCGGCATACCGGTCGTTGCGGAAAGGAGATTATTTATATCTTTCATTTATTTTGATATTTGCGATCAACATTCTTTTTGAATCAATGCTTGAAACGCAGGCAGGAGTAGTATTTTATGCGTTTTTCAATGCTTTTTTGTTTTCAAAAAGCTTCCAAACCCCGACAAATTTTTAAAAAAATATTCACTTTCGTATTACCTTTTCCCTTTTTCCTGATTAAGCAGGAAAAAGACAATGGAAAACTATACGAGCCACAACGCCATCAGAAATTGGGCAGAAGACGACCGCCCCCGTGAAAAGTTAATCCTCAAGGGTCGCCACAGCCTGAGTGATGCTGAACTTTTGGCCATCCTCATCGGTTCGGGAACCCGGCACGAATCAGCGCTCGATCTGGCTAAGGCAATCCTGCGGCTGGCCGACGATAACCTCGGCGAATTATCAAAGCTCAGCCTTCCCGATCTGATCAAGGTAAAGGGTATCGGACACGCAAGGGCGGTTTCAATACTTGCGGCCATGGAGTTGGGCCGGCGTAGAAATGAGTCGGAAGTACTGGTGCGGGATAAAATAAAAACCAGTCGCGACGCCTACGAAATATTCCGCAGTATCATCGGCGACCGCCCCTATGAAGAGTTTTGGATCATTCTGCTCAACCGTGCCAACAAAGTGCTTAAAAAATGTAACATCAGCGAAGGGGGTATTTCCGGCACCGTTGTGGATCCAAAAAAGATCTTTAAAATCAGTCTCGACAACCATGCATCCTCCATTATCCTGGGTCATAATCATCCGTCGGGGGTTGTAACTCCCAGCGAGGCAGATTGCAAAATCACCAAAAAACTGCATGATGCAGGCGCCATGCTTGAGGTGACTGTTCTCGACCACCTGATTATCGGAGACGGCAATTATTACAGTTTTGCAGATGAGGGGGCGCTGTGAGGATATGGGGAACATATTGTCATCGCGAAGGGTTGACATTTTTATCAAATCAATAAACCGCCATGCGCTCTCTTCATACACATTGCAGAAGAGCGCTTCTTTAACAATAAATATGGTTAAACTTTCTGCCGATTTCGCTACTGCTTCTTCAATATTCATGTGTAAGATTATAAACCACCTCAACCCCCGGGCAGGTGACATGACAAAGCACCTCAACCCCCGGGCAGGTGACATGACAAAGCACCTCAACCCCCGGGCAGGTG
>DYQT01000014.1:31005-31468 GCA_020719165.1 Draconibacterium orientale
ACATGACAAAGCACCTCAACCCCCGGCCCCTTCTCCTAAAGGAGAAGGGGGGAGCCCTCTCCTTGAGGAGAGGGTTGGGGTGAGGTGACTTGATACTATATGATTTTATTATGGCTTATATTGGAAAAACCAGGGATTATCTGTTGCACCTGAATGCAGGGGAGGAGGTATTTCGCAAAGCTCATGAGCTAAAGCATCCGATGACAGATGCAGAGAAATTGCTATGGGATAAAATTAGGAATCGAAAATTGCACGGACTGAAATTCAGACGACAGCACCCGTTGCATTTTTATATTGCTGATTTCTATTGTCATGAAAAACGCCTGGTCATTGAGGTTGATGGTGGAATTCACCTTGATGCGGAAGTCAAAGAACATGATGAAAACCGCACAGCTGAACTCGACCGCTTGGGAATTAACGTAATCAGGTTTACAAATGATCAAATTTTTCATCAACTTGAGCA
>DYQT01000119.1 GCA_020719165.1 Draconibacterium orientale
GCAGCTGGATTTCAGGTTATGCCGAAACCCCTTTTGGCGCCGATGCGCTGTTTTCAACCGACAATGGCCAGTCTTGGGGAGGCTCAACGCAGGGAGTGAACGGAAACAATGCCGGCGATCCTTCCACCGCGATAGGATGGAATGGCTGGTGGTATGTTGGCCGCATCACAGGCGACTATGGCCAGGCTGTTTCATACAGCAAAGACCGGGGAAAGAGCTGGAAAAGGGTTAAAGTAGGGCAGGGACCGGTAATCGGCATCGGCTTGCTGGATAAGAACCATCTGTGGATTGATAATTCACCCTCCAGCCCGTTTAAAGGATATTTATACAATGGCTGGACGAACTTCATTCCGGGCAGCATCGATACCAACCAGGTGGAGATCGTTCGGTCGGCCGACCAGGGATTGACATGGTCGTCGCCCTATTGCATCAGTCGTTCAGCCTCAGCGCTGAAATTGAATCATGGTGTAAACCTTCAGACAGGACCCAACGGCGAACTTTATGCAGCCTGGAGCATCTACGATTCATGGCCATCTGACGAAACGGCTATCGGGTTTACCAAATCCATTGACGGTGGGGGTGTTTTCATGCCCGCCACACGCATTATCGGCAACATTAAGGGGATACGGGCAACCATGACCGCGAAGAACATGCGTGTGAGTTCGTTCCCGTGTATGGCTGTGGATAACAGCAACGGGCCAAACCGCGGAACGATCTATATTGTATGGTCGAATGTGGGCTATCCCGGAGTCAATACCGGTGCTGACATTGATCTCTATCTCATCAAATCAACCGATGCAGGGTCAACCTGGTCATCACCCATCCGGGTTAACCAGGATCCACCGGGTTTAGGCAAACAGCACTTTCTTCCATGGATTACAGTTGATGTGGTAACAGGCGGTGTTTGTGTGGTGTATTACGACGACCGGACTGCCGACTCTACCCAGGCTGCCGTTTTCGTTTCCTCCTCTTACGATGGAGGCAACAGCTGGACCGATATGCAGGTGAGCGATTATACCTTTACTCCCGAACCCATTCCCGGATTGGCCTTCAGCTATTTCGGAGATTATATCGGCATTCAGTCAAACAACATGAAAGTTTATCCGATCTGGACAGATAATCACGATGGAGGCCGTGCCATGACCTATGTCTCTCCGTTTGACCTTGGTCCTAATCCCAATCAACCCTGGGTAACCTATTATGCAGATTCACTGGCAACTGTAACAGGAACTGGGAATGTAACCATGAACAATGGGGATTCAATTTACCTTTCCCTTGCCTTGAAAAATATTGGCGATCAACAGGCCACGGCTGTAAATGCTATTGTTTCAACAACATCTCCATACATCCTGATCACGGATAGCGCTGCCCAGTACGATATGATGGCTCCGGGACAGGAGAAAACCGTTTCCAACGGCTATACCTTCAACGTGTCCGACACCATTCCCGATAACCAGATGGTGCGCTTCAACGTTAAGGTGACCGATACAGATTCGGTCTGGTACAGCCATTTTTCCATTGAATCTCATGCTCCGGCACTTAAAATTAACGGATTGACCATCATCGATACCCTGTCGGGAAATCGCAATGGGCGGATGGACCCGGGCGAAACGGTGCAGGTAATCATACCTACTGCCAACACCGGCGATTTCGCCTGTGAGTCAGCCTTCGGATTGCTCTTCTCCACTTCGCCCTACCTGACTTTGATAACCGACAGTGTTTTTCTGGACAATATCCAGCCCGGGTTGTCGAAAAAGGCCCTGTTTACCATCGTTGTCAGCCCCGACACTCCCATTGGCAGCGGATCCGATCTGACCTATATCGCCCATTCCGGTTTATACCAGGTTCAACGGACATTCAGGGTGATGATTGGTCAGGTGGTAGAAGATTGGGAAACAAACACCTTTACCAAATTTCCATGGCAGTCGGGTGGAGCCAAACCCTGGGTTACCACCAGCCTGCGCCGCTGGGAAGGATTTTATTCTTCAGCCTCTGGACTCATCAACGACTACCAGAATTCTCAGATGTTGCTGCCATACACCTCTGCCGCTGACGACAGCATCTCCTTTTATTTCAGCCTCTCTACCGAGCAGGACTATGATTATTTGATGTTTTCGATCGACAATGTATTGCAGGATCAATGGTCGGGCGAAATACCCTGGACCAGGGTCTCATTTCCGGTTGCAGCCGGGCAGCATGTTTTCAAATGGATGTATCTGAAGGATTTGGCTTATGCCGGCGGGCTCGATCGCGTGTGGGTCGACTTTATAGCCTTGCCACCACCCATATTGCCCATCGTTGATCCGGGACCAAACGATACCATCTGCGCAGGTCAGAATGTGATACTTGAAGCAACGGCGCAACAGCAGGATTCCATTAAATGGAGCTCCTCAGGAGATGGCATTTTCGACAGTGACACAACGCTTAAAGCATCCTATACACCTGGCACAAACGACCTGATTTCAGAGAGTGTCACTTTGAAAATCACAGGTTTTGGCACTTATGGAAGTTTCGGAAAAAGCAAGACTGTTCGGATCAATCCTCGACCTGTTGCTGCAATATCCGTATTTCCGCGCGACACTGTTTGCGCCGGACAATCAATTATGTTGTCTGCTGATACGACCGGTTCGACAGGCTGGCATTGGACTCCGGGAAATTTCACTTTGTCTGAAGTGACCTACGACACCGCGAATGCCGGGGGGATGGGGACGCATCTGATCACCTTGGTTGTAACCAATAAGTTTCAATGTCAGAACTCGGATTCTGTTTATGTGAAATTTCAGGATTGTACCGGAATGGAAGAAAACAACACCGGTTACATCAACATTTTTCCGAATCCTGCCAATGGAATCTTTCATATTGAGGTCGGTACCCGGGAACCGGGTCCCTTGCAACTAACGATTACCAACGCTGTCAATGCTTTGGTTTTCAGGGAGAGTGATCCGTTATTCAAGGCCCATCGGAGCAAAATAATCAACCTGACGTTTCTGCCCGACGGGGTATATTTGTTGACAGTCACCACTGCAAATGGAACTACTGCCCACAAACTGATCATCAGGAAATAAGCAATTGAAAAATTCTGTTCCGCATCCCCTTTTACAAGAAGAACATTCCAACCCCCGCCACCGCCAGAACCGCGCCGGCAACCTCTTTGAAGGTTACTTTTTCTTTGTAAAGGATCATGGATGGGGGAATTATCAGTACCGGCACGATGGCCATGATGGTGGAGGCAATTCCTGTATCGGCATATTTGATGGAAATCAGGGAAAAGGAGACCCCGAGAAATGGCCCGAAAAATGCCCCCAGAGATAGCTGCATCATGGGTTTACGCATACTGAGCGCCCTGAATGCATGTTTCCAGAATCCCATGACGGTAAATAAAATGGCAAATCCGGCTATTCCTGCAATGACACGGATTTGCGTTGAAGCAAAGGTGTCGTAGCCCTGCATTCCGACCTTGCTGAGAACCAGTCCTGCAGCCTGGCCCAACGCACCTCCCAGTCCAAGAAAAATACCCCACAACGGGTAATTGAATTTGACCTTTCTGAATCCGCCATTACTCTCTGCGGCAGTGTGTCGTTTTAAAACCACCAGGGCAATACCCGCGATTGTCAGGGTCATGCCGATCCAGCTTTTCCAGGAGAGGGTTTCACCCAGTACCATCCATCCGATAAGGGCAGTCATGGGAGGAGCCAGCGCCATAAGCAACATCGATATGCGGGCGCCAACAACCACAAAAGCTTGGAAAAGGCACAGGTCGCCAAAAACGAACCCGATCAGCCCTGAAAGGGTGAGGTAAAGCCAGGCATGTGGCGAGGCATCCATAGGCAAAAGAGATCCCCGATAGAAAAAAACAAACAGGGTGAGAAAGCAAAAACCTGCAATTAAACGCAACAGGTTTACGACCATGGAGCCAATTTTTCGGCTGGCGGCTTCAAAAGCAAGCGCCGTGATGGTCCAGAAAACAGCTGTAAGCAATGCGGCTAACTCGCCGGGATGGTTTATCAAAATGGTTCCTCCTTATTATCTTCCGGCAAGCCAGTATTCAGGGTTCTGAATCAACTTGCCCCGCCATAATTCAAAATGTAACTCCGATTTCTGATCCCCGGAATTGGCATGAACCTTTCCGATGATTTGTTTCACGGTAACCTCCTGTCCATCTTTTACACTCACATCATCCAGGTTGGAATATACCGTGAGATATTCGCCGTGACGAATGATGACCACATTGTTCAGGCTTGGAAATGACATCACCCGGCTCACCTTTCCTCCAAAGACCGCTTTTACCGCCGATCCATGCTCTGTCATAATATCGATGCCATTGTTTTTCACTTTTACATGTTCGAGCACAGGATGGGCGTGCTCCCCAAAGTTGCCGGATATGAATCCCCTGTCGCAGGGCCATGGCAACCGGCCGCGGTTTGCAGCGAATGAAGATGACAACTCCTGCTCCTTCGGGGTTAAATTCATGTATGGCTGACCCGTTTTTGCCTTTGCCGCAGGAGCTGTTTTTTTACCCTTTGAATCTTTTTTTCTGGTTCGCTCTTCTGAGGCTTTGATATCCTCCGCAATCATTTTTTCAATCGCATTTTCAAGCTTCAGGGCCGACTGCTGCTTTGTTTTGATGGTTGCCAGCAATTGCTTTTCTTTCGATGAAAGCTCTTTCACCACTTTTGTCTTCTCATTCTTTTCACGATCAAGTTTCTGTTTTTCCGATACCTTCGACTGAAACAAGTTCAATTTCTGGCTTTTAACCCCTTCAAGTTCCTTGCGGTGTGCATTGATTGCTTTTTGAGTCGATTCAATCCGGGCAGCCTGAATATGGCGATAAGATGCATATTGTTGGTAATATTTCAAACGCTGGTATGCCTGGTTAAAATCGCGGGCCGAAAAAATAAACATCAGCTTGTTATGCCCATTCATGGTGCGGTAGGCATAACTGATCATCCTTGCATATTCCGATTTCAGATTCTGAAGTTGTTTCGACATCCGGTCGATCTGAATACTGTCAACGGCCATGGTTATCTGAACATCATTCAACTCCCGGTTAATTTCTGCTATCAGCGCTTCGCGACTTTTGATTTGTTTTGCCAGAATCTGCAATTTCTGAAGGGAAGACTCCTTGGTTTTCTGTGTTTTTCGGAGCAGGTCGGTTGTGTACCGGATCTCTTCCTCCAGTTTCTGCTTCGTCTGCAGCAACTTCTCCTTGTCTTTGGCCGACTGGGAATATCCGGGAACCAACAGAAAAACGAAAAACACCATCAGCAACCAAATGGCATTCTGCGTATTTCTGGCGGAGTGAACCCGTGTAATCATCGGAGATGAATTTTATTTGACCGGCTGATAACTGGCAGGAATTTTAAATGGAAACTGCATCGGTATGTTAAGTGTCATTTTCGAAAAATCAGCACTCACTCTGATGGTGTTATCTGCCCAGATAATGTAGCTGATCTTTCGGGGAAATAGTTGATCTTCCACCGGCTCAAACCCGTCATAGGTTGATTCCAGTTTAATGTTGTCCCTGCGAATCTCTTTCACATCGGTATGGGTGATTCGAAAAGTGACCGGATCAAGCCAAATGTTCTGAATGAAAATTTTCAGATTCTCCTGATTGCTGCGCACAAATTTTTTCAATTTCCGGCGTTCGCCTGTCGATAGTTTATATTCGCCCCTGTCGATGGTAGCCTTGAATTTGCCATTCTCATAAAATTGAAGATCGTTGCCCAGGAGAAATGCCTGAAGCAGGTCAAAATCGATATTGGTGTTGAGAAAGCGGTTCACATATTCATAATCTCCGATAAAATAGGTGTTGTCAAGCCGGTTCATCATCTTTATCGAATCTTGCGAGATCATCAACCTTACTGCTTCAATCCCAAGCATGGGGGTCAGAGAAATCCAGATCAGACTATCCTTCCGGATGCGGATTTGCCCGTTAAACGAATTTTCTTTTCCTTTATTGGAATATTCAGCAGAGAATTTTGCCGAAAACCATTCGAATTTCAGCTCTTTCTCCTTAAGTTTTGAAAACAAAAAATCGGCGCCCTCCTCTTTGATCGGGGCTTTCATCACTTTTCGTGCAGGGCTGCATGATGCCATAAAAAATAGTGGCGCCAGCAACAACAATTTAAACCGGCGTAGATTTCTGAAGAGTTCTATCATGTATTAAGGGTAATATTTTTTGTCGCTGATCTTTTTTTCGAGGAATTCGGAACCTGTTCCTTTTTGCTTTGCTTTAAGCCAATACTCATAAGCCGCTAAGGTGTCGCCGGTTTTATAGAGAACATCGCCATAATGTTCCAGCACTTCGGCGCTTGGCTCCTCCTTGCTTTGAACGGCTTTCAATATCCATTCGGCAGCCTCCTTGTATTTTTTTTGTTTGAACAACACCCATCCGTAAGTGTCCTGGAAAGAGGCATTTTCCGGTTCGAGCGTGACTGCTTTTTTTGACATTTTTTCTGCTTTGTCAAGTTCCTCGCCAAGCAACGATAGGTAGTATGCATAATTATTCAGCACATAGCTGTTGTTATCGTTTAGTTTGATCGACCGCTCGTAGGCCATAAATGCTTCAGTCTCTTTCTTCATGGCATGCAGGGCATCTCCCTGGTACATGTAAAACTGGGCCAGCAATTCGTTGTTGTCAACCACGAGATTGGCTCCATTGGCCAGCGCTTTGATCGCCGCCTCGTTCTTTTTTAACTGCAGATTAGCCAATCCGGCAAAGAGAAATGGAAGAGGCTGTTCGGGAAAAAGTTCAATAACCTTGCTGCTGTAAGCAAGAAGATGATCAAATTCGCTCAATTGAAGGTCAAGCTGGAGAATCTGCTCCCAAACGGCATAACGGCTGCTGTCGAGCGTCAAAACTTTGAGGAAAGTCTCACGTGCCTCCTGTAATTTTTCATCCTGAACCAGTAAATCGCCGTAAATAGAATAGGTCTTGGGGTCTTTCGGATGGGTGGCGATGAGGATTTTCGACAACGTGAATGCCTGATCCTTGAGGTCGTTATAAAGTTGGTTTACCGTATAAAATGATAGGAGAATGCTCACTTTGGTATCCACATCAAGGTTGGGGTTTGCAAAGCCCGCTTTCAACTCTTCAAAGGCCTTTTCTTTGTCCCCGGTTTTACGGTAATAATCTGCCATCGACATGTGAATGTAGGCATTGTCGGGATCCATGACTGCAATCTTCTGATACATCTCCAGTGCCTTATCCTGCATGTTGTTGGCCATGTAAAATTCAGCAAGAATCGAATAATAACGGGGCTCCTCCGGAAAAGCGGTGATCAGTTTCCTGATTTCCCGTTCAGCCCCCTTCAGGTCGTTGAGGTGCAGGTAAATTTTTTGCTTCTGAATAACAAGATCCTCAGAGATGCCTGCTTTTTCATCGATCTGATTGTAAATTTTTATGGCATCGGTGTATTTTTCCACCTCCAGGTAAAGTGCAGCAAGCTGATACAGGTAATCGGGGTTCGCGGGGTTTTTACTAATAATTTTCTCATAAATGGCAATGGCTTCCGAAAATTGGGCGGTGCTCTGAAGGAGTTCGGCCATGAATAACGAATACCAGATGTTTTCAGGATCGAGGTTGTATGCCTCGCGGCATAATCGTACCGATTCATCCAGGTTTTTTTGTTCTGCTTCCAATCGTGCCAGTTCAAAATACCCGACAGGATCTTTCGGATACCGTCCGATATACTGACGGAACAAATCCTGGGCTCCTTTACGGTTTCCGATAATCGCCTCCTTTTTGGCATCGATCAGCATTCCCGGATTGCTCCGGTTTGGCTCGGCTTGCCCCTCCTTTTCCTTGTTCGATTTCTTTTTTTTCCTCTTTTGAGGTTCTGGTAAGTTATACCCCGGGAAACATGAGCCGGCCTCCGGTTTTACGCCGGAATTGGCGGAAAAGCCCGGCAGCAGAAAAAAAAGTATGATTATAATGAATTGCCTCATTTTCAATTTTCAATTTGCCTTTTTCAATTACTTTATTCCGGTGTGACCAAATCCACCGGCGCCCCGCAGGGTGTCAACAAGTTCATCAACTTCGATCCATTCTGCCTGCTCATGTGCTGCGATAATCATTTGGGCAATGCGTTCGCCGTTGGTAATCACAAAATCATCGGTTGAAAGATTGACAACGATAACCTTGATTTCTCCGCGATAATCGGAGTCGATGGTTCCCGGAGTGTTGAGCAGGGTAACTCCTTTTTTTATCGCGAGTCCGCTGCGCGGCCTGATCTGTGCTTCGTAACCGATCGGGATCTCAACAAACAAACCGGTTGGAACGAGCGTTCGCTCGAGCGGTTTCAGCACAATGTCATTCTCCAGGTTTGCGCGTAAATCCATGCCGGCTGATGCGACTGTTTCGTAAGCAGGTAGCGGGTGTTTGGAGTGGTTGACAATCCTGATCTTCATGGCAGTGAGTAAGGGTGCAAAGGTAATAAAAATCTCATTACAGGGCTTTCCGTAACTGAGGCTTTTCAACAAAGTAGGCTGAACCTGCAAATACGATCAGGAGGAAGGTATGAAACATGATCCGCAGATACAACCCGTCGGGTTCTATATAAACGCTGACCAAATACAACATGATGGCCAGCCCAAGATAGCCGAAAAATTTGCCAAGGTTATACTTCACCGGGAAATAACGCTGCCCGACAAGATATGAAATCACCATCATTGTGCCATAGCAAATAAAGGTGGCCCAGGCCGAACCCATATACCCGTGAATAAGGTGTTCGCTTCCCAGCGGAATCCACCAGAAGTTGAGAACAAGCGTTATAATCGCCCCGATGAGTGACAGCCATGCTCCCCAGATGGTTCTCAAACTCAGTTTATACCAGATGGAAAGATTATAGTACACTCCCAGGAAAAGGTTGGCAATCATCAAAATGGGAATGACTCCTTTGCCTTCCCAATAATTTTTCCCGATAAGATAGCGCATGATAAAATCGTCGAGATAAACCATTGTTGCCAGAAAGATGAATGAGACGACGATGATGAAATAATCCATGATGCGGCCATACAAGATTTTAGCATCCTTTTCTTTGGCTGCAGCAAAGAAAAAAGGTTCGGCAGCATACTTGTAAGCCTGGATAAAAATGGTCATCAGTATTGAAATCTTGTAACATGCGCTATAAATGCCAACCTGATAGGCAGCAACATCTTTGGGAAGCAGGTATCTTAGCAACAAACGGTCGAATGTCTCATTTACCATGCCGGCCATCCCGGCAAAAAGCAATGGAAAAGCATAAACCAACATGGTTTTCAGCAATTTTTTATCCAGATTCCAGTGCATTCCCGTAAACTGGGGAAACAGAAGAACGATGTTGACGGAGCTGGCAATCAGATTGGCGATAAACACATATTCAATGCCCCAGTCGGGACGATAAAACAGGTTGATAAACCAGTTCAGCAGGCCCCACGATTCATGTGTGAGTATAAATGGGCATAGCAGGAGAAAAAACAGGTTCAGCCCGATGTTGACTGCGATGTTGATCAAATTGATTGCTGCGAACCGCATCGCTTTGTTCCGGGCTCTGAGCCGGGCAAACGGGATCCGCGACAACGCGTCAAGCGCCAGCATCCAGGCAAACCATAACACATATTCGGGATGTGACGGGTATTCAATCCACCGGGAGATGGGCAATAAAAAGAGGTTGGTCAGAATAAGAAAAAGAACCGTCGTAAAAAGCAGGGAAATCATGGCGGTGCTGAAAACACCCTCTTTGTTCTCTTCGTTCTCGTTGAATCTGAAAAAGGCAGTCTCCATGCCATAGGTGAGTACGACCATCAGAAAAGAGGCATAGGCATAGAAAACGCTGATGGTGCCATATTCATCGGGCAAAAACACCCTGGTGTAGAGCCATACCAGCAGGTAACCGAGGATGCGCCCCAGCACACTGGATACTCCGTAAACGGCTGTTTGTCCGGCAAGTTTTTTAAGGGGATTCATCGGGGGCAAAGATATTAAAATTGCTAACCAATGGTGCGCCGGAATGTTATAACATTTGCGGGTATGAAATTCAATATTATTCGCTCCGTAAGAGCGAAATTTATGAACAAATGGTATTACCTTTTTGATTATCCCCGATTAAGCAATAAAACAATCATCATGGCAAACACCTATAGTCAAATCAGCATGCACATCGTCTTCGCTGTAAAATATCGTGAATCTCTCATTCTTCCTGGATTCCGAAACGAATTATTTAGATATATCAATGGAATTATTGAAGGAAAAAAGCAAAAATCACTCGCTGTAAACGGCGTGTTTTCTTGCGGCTACTCTCAGCGTGATTATGTGATCAAATACATTATGAACCAGGAACAGCATCACCGGCGTAAATCATTTCAAAAAGAATATCTCGCCATGCTAAAAAGAATGGAGGTGCAGTATGGTGTACAGGAGCATTCGCTCCATAGGAGCGACATTATGGCGGGTATGAAATTTTTATCCCGGGAAACAATAACGTATTTTTGCCGGATATTCTGAACAATGCCGAAAAACAAATGTTACGTCGTATGGCAGGGGAAAAAACCCGGCATCTATCACTCCTGGGCCGATTGCAAAAAGCAGGTGGAGG
>DYQT01000360.1 GCA_020719165.1 Draconibacterium orientale
AAATTCCGATGATGTGTGTGAATGATGTTGAATTTGGTAGAGGCCAGCCATACTCACTAATGGTTTTTTCGGGGTTGAATTCCGTTGTTCCCTTGTTTTCGCAAAGTGGAAAAATGATTTCCGATGGAGCATCCATCTTAACGAAATAGGCGTTGCCCGGTTTCATTTCGATGAGGGTATTGATGTTAAAATCTGGCCAGTAGAGTCCAGTTCCGACTGCTTCTTTGATAATGACAAGGTTTGTTCCATTCATCAGATCCGCAACATTTACATAACAGGGCGACAACACTGGAATCAAACTCCATCCTGATGGCACGGAAAGCAGATTAGCAGCAAAGCCTGTTCCAATGAAATTCAGCGTGGCTTCATCTGACATTTTAATCACATATCCGCTGGAGTTGTTCCAATTTACCAGCGTATTCACATTTTGATCCGGCCAGTACATACCCTGAGGGTTTTGCAAAATGATGAGATTGTTGAGGGCGGGTGCCAGAATTGTTTCGATATCTGAATCCAGGGGATTTACATAAGATGAAATTCCTGACCAGCCCGCTGGCACCACCTGATTGTGACAACGCATTATTTGCAGTATTAACTCATTGGACATTGTTGTGATACATGGATAAACGGGCATTGCACTCAATGTGAGAACAGCGCTTCCGTTTTCGGCATCTTCAGTCCCGGGTGTATAAATGGTAGAAAGAGAGGTTGCTACCTCAAAAGTGCCGTCTCCGGAGCTGGTCCAGGTAATTGTTTCAAAATTGTTTGCCAATCCGGAAACCATAAATCCATTCGTTTCGCAGACTGACCCATCGGGTCCGGCTTCCACAACTGGTAATAGGAAGATGGAGAGTTCCAACTCGTCAGAAACGGTTCCTGTACAGGGGGCAACTGGGAAAACCATCATGGTTAATATTAAAGAGCCGTTCACAATATCTCCGTTTCCTGGCGTGTAAACAGCATTCAATTGGGTTGGATTGTTAAATGTTCCATCACCTGAGGTTGTCCACAAAACAGACGAAAAATGGGTGGCATTCCCGCTTAATGTAAGTTGCTGGTTTTCGCAAAGCGATGCATCCATTCCAGCCGCTGCCGTGGGGCCGGCAATAAAAGTCAGAAGTAATGAATCCATCATCTGAGTTGTGCATGGAGCCGGTGCCTGTAATTCCACAAAAATTTTAACAAGCCCAGCCATCAGGTCTTGTATCCCAGGCAAATAGGTGGGATTTGTAATTTCCTGGTTGTCGAAAGTTCCATCACCTGTTGTAGTCCAGTAAATGAATGAAAATTCAGAGGCTGTGGCCGATAATTGATAAAAATCATCACAAACTGTTGCGTCAGCACCTGCATCCACTTCCGCCTGGTTGGGAAGAATGGTCAGGGTGAGAAGATCAGATACTAAATCTTCGCAGGGGTAATTTGAATGAGCGCTCAACGTAAGTTCAACCATTTGGTTGCTGATATCCAACGTTCCTGGATAATAAACCGTTTCCGGATTTGAATCATCCATAAAAGACCCATCTCCGTTGGTTTCCCATATCAGGTATTCATAATCAAACGCTTCCCCAAAAAGATAGACATTGTTGTTTTCACAAATAGTGGCATCTTCACCGGCCATTACAGTGGCAGGATTATAAACGTAGAGACTTCCGGTTTCATTAACAGATTGGCAATCTCCCAAACCTTCCAGTTCGATAAAGAAAAGAACTTCACCATCATCATCTTCACCTAAATAATACACCGGATTCAAAACCCCGGGATTTTCAAAATAGCCCGTTCCATTTGTCTCCCAGCTTATTGAAGCGTAATTTTCAGCCCACACATCCGAAATTAAAACCGGGTTTTCGCTTTTACAAACCTCGGTTAAGCCAACCGAAACAACGGGTGCAGGGGTGATGCTGACAGATAGTGATGCCGTATCGCTTTGCCAGCAGAGATCACCCGGCCAGGCCATTAATGTTAGTTCCACTTGTTCGTTTAGAACATCGGTAATATCCGGGTAATAAAATGTGTGAAGACTTAAAGAATCCTCAAAGGTTCCCGAACCAGAGGTCATCCAAAGAAATCCTGAAGCATAATTAACCAGTCCATCCACAAAAACCGGATTTCCTTCGCAAACGGTTTGGTTGTCACCAACTGTTGCAACGGGCGCCGGAGCAACAA
>DYQT01000120.1 GCA_020719165.1 Draconibacterium orientale
AGAATGAAAAATAACTCAATGGACACCCATTCAGAAAATCCATCTCAGTAAAAATAAGCATTACAGAGCACAATTTTCAAAAGTGCGAAAATTAGGGAGCTTTTCTCAGTTTTGGTACTAAAGCCATAATTCTACGGCTTGGCAGGTTTGTATTTCGAGAGGCTCAGGATTTTTTGGGCATCATTCTCTGTCATTACCTTCAGGAAGGTCACCTCTGGCTGATTCTCATAATATTTTCTGACGATCTGCCATCCAAGCCATTCACCAAGCCGTGCCGGAGCATCTTTCGAGAATTCGGCAGTGAAAGGTCCATCGGCCATAAATGCCTGTATCAGCTTGCCATCGGTGGTATATAGCATCCTGTTCTCAATGATTGCTGCCCAAACATTGGCCTCATTTTTAATGATCCAATCGTATTGCGCTTGGGAATATCCGATTTTTAAATGGTCTTTTGTTTGCGGGAGCATGGCATCGACAAACAACAACCGTTTTCCGGCTTCAACCATTTGCTCGAGCAGGGTGTTGCCGGGAACCTGCTCAGGATAGGTGATTTTCTGAAACACTTTCATGCAATCGGGAATCACATATTCCGGTGTCATCCGCGAAATCCGGTATTCGGGAAGCCCGTCGGCTGTATAGGGTTTGAAATCTTTGCCCAGATAGTTATCCAAGCCGATCAGCAGCACGCTGTCGGCGAATTGAACCGGATAATCGTAGTCGCCGCCTGAAATATACGCGTAGGCTCTTGGGATTTTAACCCCGGGATAATAATACAAATAGTGTTTGAGCGCGGCTGTCAAATCTTTTTCAAGATATTCAATTTGTTTGTACTGACTGTCGACGGCTGCATGAAATTCAATGTTCCGCGGATTTTCAAGATAGGCCCTCATGTCGTTTATCTTGGCTGGATCACTCAGGTCGGTATCCAGAAAAAAGCGGTATGACGGTTTCAAAGTTTCAAGTCCCTGCCGTAGCTGGGCCGGGTTAACTTTAAACAAATCAAGGTCATACCTGTGGATTTTCACCTCATCCAGTTTAATTCCTGAAACATCAACATCGAGTCGATCTTTTCTGCTGCCACAACCTGCAAAGAACATCACGGCAATTACGAAATATACAGTCAACAAGCGCATTTCAAATGGTTTAAAGGATGTTTTTAAAATATTCTTCCAGAAAAGCACTCAATCCGGTTTCATTTTGGGTGCCGATCAAAATTTGTTTGCCGGTTTTTAATGTGATCATCAGCCCTTTATCACCGGAAACGTTATAAGCCTTTCCTTTTTTGCTGTCTCTTATGCCCCAGCCTCCATAATCCCTCACCGGTTGATAAGTTGTTACGCCAAAGTTTCTGATTTCATCCCATGAAATCTGCCGGAATTTAAAGTGAAATGGGAAAAACTTGTAATGAACGCCGGCCTTATCAATTACTGTAGTGAGTTTTGCCAAACCGAACAAAAGGAAAAGGAGGATTAATACAGATAGCGCCAGGATGCTGGAAAAAATCAGGCCATTGTCGCTCATCGGATGATTTCCAAATGGTTTTCCATGGATAATTTGCTGGTTAATGCCAGCGCCGAACAGGCCAACAACCAGTATCGCGGGAATAGTCAGAACCAACCATATCCATGGTTGATTAAACCTTTGTATTTCTTTAAACAGGATTGTTGATTTGGCCATTTTGTCTGACAAACGTTGCATTTTAGTAACGTGCTTCCCTGTTGATTATTTTTGGATAAAATTATAAAGAATCGGTGAATGTCTCGATGATTAATGGCTACTTTTGTTGCCTTGTTCTAAACTTGTCTCTTATAAACAATTGAAATGAAAATAAGATCTTTAGCTGTTATTATTGTTGTCCTTTTTGCGGGCATCCCGTTATTAACCTTCAGCCAGGCAAAAAGCCCCATGAAACTTGGATTAAAACTGTCTCCGAACATTGGCTGGATGAGTCCCGGTACGAAAGGTTATACCAGTGATGGAGCCCGAATGGGGGCTACCATCGGGTTTATCGGCGATTTTTATTTTGCAGAAAATTATGCTTTTTCTACCGGTTTGAATTTTCAGTTTATCAATGGGAAGCTAAGCTACAACGACTCATTGTTAATTGACAATAATACCCGGATGGCTTATGGTGAGATTTCGCGTAAATATAACTTTCTCTACATCGAGATCCCTTTGATGATTAAGATGAAGACCAAAGTTTTTGGTAAAGTGTCCTATTTCGGGCAGATCGGGTTTGGTACCGGTTTTCGTATTAAGGCAACTGTAAACGAACATTTTGTTCCTACAACCGGCGATCCGGTCGATCAGCAATATGATTTTAACAAGGGAACCACACTGATACGGGAATCTGTTCTGGTCGGCATTGGTTGTGAATACCATGTGGATGAATCTTCGCGGATTCTTTTTGGCATTTCCTATTCTAATTCACTAAACAACATTCTTACCGGGGTAAACTATTCGTCGAACCAAATCGAAAAAAGTCAGTTGAACTTTATCGAATTGAACCTCGGATTCCTTTTTTAAACACGCGCGATGAAGATTGCCCTGGCTCAACTGAATTACCGGGTAGGTGATTTCGAAAAAAATGTTTCACGTATTATTGATACCCTTGAGGATGCAAAATCGCGGGGGGCAGATTTGGTTGTGTTCGCCGAACTTTCAGTGTGTGGTTATCCGCCACGGGATTTTCTCGAGTTCGGTGATTTTATCCGAAGGTGTGATGAATCAGTTGCATTAATTGCTGAAAGGTGCCATGGTATTGCCGCTATTGTAGGCGCTCCGTCACGGAATACGGCTCCCAAAGGTAAACCGCTTTACAATTCGGCCTATTTCCTGGCCGACGGTAAAATTCTTTCCAGAACACATAAAACCCTGTTGCCGAATTACGATGTTTTTGATGAATACAGGTACTTTGAACCAAACCGCCTCCCTGCGGTTGTGGTTGAACACCAGGGATGTCGCATTGCCATGACAATTTGTGAAGATTTGTGGAATGTTACCGACGATCCGCTTTATGTCCGCAACCCCATGGATGAGTTGCTTCCGTTAAACCCCGAATGCATCATCAACATTGCGGCCTCACCGTTCAGCTATAATCAACCTGAAGCCAGGCACGACATTCTGGTGCGGAATGCCCGCAAATACCATCTGCCTTTTGTCTATGTCAATCAAATTGGCGGTCAAACCGAATTGATCTTCGATGGGGGATCAATGGTGATAGATGGCGATGGTGAAGTTGTTGCCGCCTTAAAGTATTTTGAAGAGGATCTGCTGATTTATGAAATTCAAAATCCAAAACCCAAAACCAATCCATTCCCACATCAATACATCAGAACATCAGCACATCAGCACATTAGCACATTAGCACATCAGCACATCAGCACATCAGCACATCAGCACATCATCACATCATCACCCGAAACCACCCGGTTAATACACGATGCCCTGGTTTTGGGAATCCGGGATTATTTCAGAAAAATGGGTTTCTCACAAGCGATACTGGGATTGTCGGGAGGCATCGATTCGGCTGTTACGCTGGTGTTGGCGGCAGAGGCGCTTGGGAATGAAAGCGTCAGGGCGGTTTTGCTGCCATCTCAGTTTTCATCCGACCACAGCATTGCAGATGCCATTGCTTTGGCTGAAAATCTAAAGGTATCTTACGATATCATCCCGATTGCAGAGGCCTTCCAGTCATTTGAAACCACGCTGAAGCCACAATTCTCCGGATTAGCCTTTAATCTCACGGAAGAAAACATCCAGGCACGGATTCGTGCGGTGATACTCATGGCCTTGTCAAACAAGTTTGGATACATCCTGTTGAACACCTCCAATAAAAGTGAAGCTGCTGTTGGGTATGGCACCCTTTATGGCGACATGTGCGGCGGCTTGTCTGTACTGGGTGATGTGTATAAAACACAAGTGTACGACCTCGCACGGTTTATCAATACCGATTTGGAGACTATTCCCCAAAACTCGATTATCAAGCCGCCTTCAGCCGAGTTGAGACCCGGTCAGAAAGATTCGGATTCGTTGCCCGATTATGAAACTCTTGACCGGATACTCTTTCTGTACATCGAACAGCGCATCGGTCCCAACGAACTTATTGCCTCCGGTTTTGATGAAGCCGTGGTGAAAAGGGTGTTGAAACTTGTAAATTCAAGCGAATACAAGCGCTATCAAACACCACCCATTCTCCGGGTGTCGCCAAAAGCGTTCGGAATGGGCCGCAGGATGCCGATTGCAGCACAATATCTCTCCTGATTATTCGGCCATAACCGATTCAACCGATTTAATTTCCGGCAGCGCCCTGATCACCGCAGCTTCGATGCCGTTCTTCAAGGTCATCTGACTGTGGGGGCAATTCCCGCACATCCCTAATAACCGGATGTTCACCGTATTATCTTCGGTCAGATTTACATACTCCACATCGCCGCCGTCGGCCTGAAGGTAAGGACGGATTTGCTCAAGGATATTTTTTACTTTCGATTCGAGTTCTTCGTTTGCAACCATTTGTTAAAAGGATTTGAAAATTTGAAAATTACTTCCTGAACATTTTTATTCTTTTACCACAAGTCAGTTATCATATGCCTTGTGTCCATCGTCACGCGTCACGTGTCACGCGTCACGTGTCACGTGTCACGTGTCACACCTTACCCGGATCTGCTCCCCCAAACACCTCCCTGATCGAGTTGCTGATGGCAATCTGCTGGGCTACCGATTCGGCCAGTTTTTTGAATTCAGCACTCACGGGCGATTGATCGTTGGCTGCAACCGGGGTTCCCGAATCACCTGATTCTGCAATGGCCGGCAAAATAGGGAGTTGACCAAGCAATGTGACATTCAGCTCCTTTGCAAACTTTTCGCATCCGCCCTCGCCAAAGATATAATATTTTTTTTCAGGCGCTTCAGGTGGAGAGAAATAGGACATGTTTTCAACCAGCCCGAGAATCGGGATATTGATCTTGTCGTTGCGGAACATGTCGGCGGCCTTGCGTACATCGGCAATTGCGACCTGCTGTGGCGTACTTACGATGATGGCGCCGGTGAGCGGAAAATCCTGGATCAGTGTAAGCGGAATATCGCCTGTACCGGGAGGAAGGTCGATCACCATGTAATCCAGGGCTCCCCATTCGGCATCGGTAAAGAGCTGTCGAAGGGCCATAGAAGCCATCGGGCCACGCCAAATCAATGCTTTCGACTGGTCAACAAAAAAACCGATCGATAAAACCTTGATCCCGAATTTCTCAAAAGGATATACGAACGTTTTACCATCTTTGTCATAGCCAGTTGGGCGCTCATTGAGCATGCCAAACATTATGGGAATGGAAGGGCCATAAATGTCGGCATCGATCAGGCCGACCTTTGCACCGGTTTTCGCCAGTGCGATGGCCAGGTTTACAGCCACGGTTGATTTTCCAACACCACCTTTGCCGGAGCCAACCGCAATGATGTTTTTAACGTTTTTCAACATCGCATCGGTCTCCTTGCGGCGGGTCGTTACCCGGGAGGTCATGTTTATCAAAACTTCAACGGAAGGATCAACATATTGATGAATTGCCTCCACACAAGCTTGCCTGATCTGGTTTTTCAGCGGGCAGGCCGGCGTGGTGAGCACAACATCAAAGGTTACTTTGTTGCCATCTACCACGATATTTTCAATCATATTCAGGGTGACCAGGTCTTTTTTCAGATCAGGATCATCCACATGCCTCAGGGCATCGGTTATTTGTGTGTTATTAAAAGTCATGAGCATCGGTTTTAGTTAAATTTTCAATTCTACTTTTGGATCCCAGAACAATTTTTCAAATCCGGTCACCTGGTCATCAACAACTTCAATTCCTTCATTTTCGAGCAGTTGCTGCATAATGGCCGGATTGCCAAAATGCCGTTTCCCGGTTAAGAGGCCGTTCCGGTTAACCACACGATGGGCTGGGATTTCAGTTACCTGATGGTGTGAGGCATTCATCGCCCAGCCTACCATTCTGGCCGAGCCACGCGCACCCAGGTACTCTGCAATTGCTCCATATGATGTTACACGGCCATAGGGTATCAGCCTGACTATGGAAAAAACATTTTCAAAAAATGATTCTGAGCTTTGATTCACTGTTCCTGCCATTACATGTGCTCCTTTATTTCAAGCAGAAATCCTTTGATCCTGTTCAGTGAATCGATGGCCGCAACTTTATTCACCACATCCTCTTTGTTTTCTTTCAGTTTGTCTTTGGCCCCCTGAAGCGTAAACCCACGCTCCTTCACCAGGTGGTAAATAATTCGGAGGTTGTCGAGATCCTTTTGTGTGAATAAACGGTTTCCCTTTTTATTTTTCATGGGTTTGAGAACGTCGAATTCTTTTTCCCAAAACCTTATCAACGAAGCATTTACCTCAAACAACTCAGCTACTTCGCCGATGGAATAATAGATTTTTTCAATTTTTGTATTTTTTTTCAGCATCGTCAGTTGGCTAATCCATGGTTTGAGACGGACGTGCAGACAATTCAAGCATCATTTGGAATTGTTCTGGCGTTATGTCGTTGAAAAAGAAATAGATGGGGTTTACTGCCACTCCGTTTTTCCTGACTTCATAGTGTAAATGAGGGGAGGTTGATTTGCCGGTATTGCCAACATAACCGATGATTTGTCCGCGTAGAATTTTCTGGCCAGGCTTGACGAATATTCTGGAAAGGTGCGCATACACCGTTTGATAATTGTACCCGTGGTTGATGCGGATCTGATTGCCGTATCCACCCTGCGCGTCACGGCCGGCAAGCGTAACGGTGCCATTTCCGGTGGCATATACCTCTGTGCCAACGGTTGCAGAAAAGTCCATTCCTTCATGAAATTTCCGAACCTTGTAAAACGGGTCCATCCTGGTGCCAAAATATGAACCGACCCTTTTTAAATCCTTATTGTTTACTGGTTGGATGGCCGGGATAGAAACCAACATCCGCTCCTTGTTTTTCGCCATGTCAAAAACCTCATCAAACGACTTCGACTGAACATAGAGCTTTCCCAATATTCTATCCATGTTTTTTTCCGTCTCAATAATAAGATCTGAATTGGTATAGCCTTTCAGGGCTTCATATCGGTCGATGCCTCCAATTCCGGCAGAGCGGATGGAGTTGGGAATGGGGTCGGCCTCAAATATCACACGGTAAATATTGTCATCGCGATCCTGAAGGTCGGCCAGAATTTTTGTTACCTTATCCAACTGATCATTTAAAATCTGGTACTGCAATTTCATCTGGTCGATTTCCCGCTTTTGAGCCTTCTCTTTGGGTGATCCCAGAAAATTGTACGCAACAACCAGTACCACGGCAGCAAATACAACTCCTGTCGACAGATGCGAGAAAAAATACAACAAACGCTTTCGCATGGTTGTATGCACCCGGTCGAAAGTTAAAGACTTTTTATTGAATTTATACTTTACCTTATTCATTAACAGGTAAATAAAGAATTGTTCAAAACAGGCAGGCTAACAGCTACAAAATTAAGTAAATAATTAACTTTGCACCCGTTTTCATGGTTTAAAAATTGTTAAAGATTGTTAATGAATTGTTAATCTTATAATTAGATGAAGAATACCGATATCCGACAGGCTTTTCTTGATTTTTTTCAGTCGAAACAACATACGATTGTGCCTTCAGCGCCAATGGTGGTTAAGAATGATCCTACCCTGATGTTCACCAATGCCGGCATGAACCAGTTCAAAGATATTTTTCTGGGGAACCAGGAGGGTAAATTCAAACGGGTAGCCGACACCCAGAAATGTTTGAGAGTTTCGGGTAAACACAATGATCTTGAGGAGGTTGGTCATGATACGTATCACCATACCATGTTCGAAATGCTGGGGAATTGGTCCTTTGGCGACTATTTTAAAAAGGAGGCCATCGCCTGGGGATGGGAACTGCTCACTGAAGTATTGAAAATCGACAAGGAGTGTTTGTATGTTACCGTTTTCGAGGGCGACGACAAAGAAGGTTTGTCGCGTGATCATGAGGCATTTGAATTTTGGAAGCAGCATCTTCCGGAAGATCGTATTTTATTGGGGTCGAAGAAAGATAATTTTTGGGAGATGGGTGATACCGGTCCGTGCGGCCCCTGTTCGGAGATTCATGCCGATATACGCGATGAAGCGGAAAAGGCATTGATTCCCGGAAAAGATCTTGTGAACCAGGGTGATCCGCATGTTATAGAGATCTGGAACCTGGTTTTTATCCAGTATAACAGGATGGCAAGCGGGCAACTCGTTGAACTACCGGCCAAACATGTTGATACAGGAATGGGCTTTGAACGGCTCTGCATGGTTTTACAGGGAACGAAATCGAATTACGACACCGATGTGTTTCAGCCGATCATCCAGGTGATTGCCCAAAAAGCGGGTTTGAAATATGGGGAGCATCAAAAGGCCGATATTGCCATGCGGGTGATTGCCGACCACCTGCGTGCTATTGCATTCGCAATTGCCGATGGTCAGCTTCCTTCAAATGTCAAGGCTGGTTATGTGATCCGGCGGATTTTACGTCGTGCCGTTCGTTATGGATATGCCTTCCTCGATTTTAAAGAACCTTTCATCAATGAATTGATCCCGGTGCTGATTTTGCAGATGGGACAGGTGTTTCCGGAACTGATTGCACAACAGCAGCTTATAACCAATGTTATCAGGGAAGAGGAAACGGCCTTTTTGCGGACGCTGGCAACGGGGATTCAGCGGTTCAACAACTATGTGACCCCACCCCAACCCCTCCCCAAACAGGGAGGGACAAGCATCGACGGTGCCTTCGCCTTCGAACTTTACGATACCTTCGGTTTCCCGATCGACCTCACCGAACTCATGGCCAGGGAGATTGGCTGGACGGTTGATATGGAGGGGTTTTCAAAAGGGCTGGCAGCACAGAAAGCCCGTTCGCGACAGGATGCCGTGGTGGATACCTCCGATTGGGTGACGGTGATGGAGGATGCCGGAATGCCCGAATTTGTCGGGTATGATCTCGTTCAGGTAGAAACGATGATCACCAAATTCAGAAAAGTAGTGACCAAGGGTGAAGAGCTTTTTCATATTGTACTGTCCCAAACGCCATTTTATTCCGAATCAGGAGGCCAGGTTGGCGATAAGGGATGGATTATTTCAGGAGATGAAAAAATTGAGGTCATCGATACCGTGAAGGAGAATGAACTCATCATTCACCTTTCAAAAGCGTTGCCTTCCAATCCTTCGCAACCGATCGTTGCCCTGGTTGACGGTCACAAACGCACCAGCATTGAAAATAACCATTCTGCAACACATCTCATGCATGCCGCCCTGCGACAAGTGCTTGGGACCCATGTAGAGCAAAAAGGATCACTGGTTGATGAAAACCGGCTGAGATTCGACTTTACCCACTTTGCTAAGGTGAATAAAGAGGAAATTGTCCGCGTTGAAACCATCGTAAACACAAAGATCAGGGAGAACATCCTGTTGAAAGAGGAGCGCTCGCTCCCGATTGCGGAGGCCAGGGCCCTTGGCGCCATGGCGCTTTTCGGAGAGAAATATGGCGACCATGTTCGCGTGATCACCTTCGATCCTGGTTATTCGGTTGAATTGTGCGGCGGAACACACGTAGCCGCTACCGGGAAAATCGGACAGTTCAAGATTATTTCCGAAGGCGCCATTGCGGCCGGAATCAGGCGTATCGAAGCCATCACGGGAGAAAAGGCAGAAGAATACTGGAATTCACGCGAACAGTTGCTGGGCGAGATCAGTGAGTTGCTGAAAAACCCGAAGGAGCTTCTGAAAGGGGTAAACAACCTGCTCAGCGAAAACCAGGAACTCAAAAAGCAGGTAGCCGAACTCGGCAAACTAAAAATCCAGCAGCTGAAAGTTGAATTTGCTTCACAGGTAAAACATTACAACGGGATGAATTTCCTCACCGCCAAAGTTGACCTGGATGCCGAAACGGTTAAAAATCTGGCTTATGAACTGAATGCATCCATACCCGATCTATTCCTGGTACTGGCAACTGAGGCGGAGGGCAAGGCCACACTGACGGTAATGCTGTCGGAAAATCTCGTCAAAGAGCGGAAAATGCATGCCGGAAACATCATCCGTGAACTGTCGAAAGAGATTCAGGGCGGCGGCGGCGGTCAGCCGCACATTGCCACCGCCGGCGGTAAAAATCCGGCGGGAATTCCGGCGGCGCTGGAAAAGGCACGGGGGTTTGTGGCGGGGTAATAAGTACACGGTTGGGAGCTTGAAATTTCAATCACATCAAACGCATTTCCCCTCAGCGTTTCCTGGCACCTTCCCTGCGGCAATGTCAATGATATCCTTTGGCATGATGTCTGTGTTGATACCCGGGCCGGCCTCTTCAGTGTAAACCGAACCCCGTTCCCAGTGTCAGCCCAGCCTTCCAATTTCAAACTGTTGTTATTTCTTCATGCAGCCGCATTCAAAATAATTAGATTTTCTAACAATAATTTATCTTTGGAAATTAATTAAAAATCAATCTTGTTTACCTACTATATAACTCTTTTTAACTCACAGATAATCAACCATATTCTAAGCTGTTT
>DYQT01000361.1 GCA_020719165.1 Draconibacterium orientale
TCATCAGTCCAAAACATTTAAAATTATAAAACAGAAATAATCATGAAAACAATTGTAACGCTTGCTCTGATTTTTTTCTCGGTTGCAATCATAGCGCAGACCGCACCCGAAAAGGCTCCCATTGATCCAAACTACAGCATTTCGGATACTGAAATGGACGAGATGAAGCAAAACGGCATCATCCTTCCACCCATCAAACCTGCGGTTGACCCCTGGGCAAAGTATGTTTTTAAGGGGTCAAAAGATTTTCCCATTGTTTACGATATGCGGCAAACGCCCTGGCTGACTCCTGTAAAAGGTCAGTCCGGTGGAGCCTGCTGGGCATATTCCACCATGGGAGCAGTAGAATCGAGGTGGCTCATGCTTGGACTTGGCGAATACAACCTTTCTGACAACAACCTGAAATGGTGTCATTTGTATGTTCCGGAGCGCAGTACCTGGGGCAATCACTGGATGTCGTCAGCTTACTTTGCCAGGCGGTCAGGACCGTTTTTGGAGGTTGAAGACCCGTATCCCGGCGGCACAACAAGTCCCGACAATTGTCCAACAAATTTCAAAGCAGCTTACTACATCACCGACTCGCGCTATCCCCCATCACAAAACAGGGATGCCATCAAACAAACAGTACTCGAAACCGGTCTTGTCTGGAGTCTTTTGTACTACAACGACACCTATTATAATTCCACCAACAAGACCTATTTCTATGGCGGAACCCACGAGGTGAACCATGCCGGCTGTGTGATTGGCTGGAACGACACCCTCACAACTGCGGGCGGAACCGGCGCCTGGATTGTGAGAAATACCTACGGGCAAGGCTGGGGCGAAGGCGGCTATTACTACATCTCGTACAACGATTCTCAATTTATGAAATACAACTGCTACTGGCCAAATGTGATGGAAAATGACACCAATACTTTTCTTTATCAGTATGATGAAATTGGCGGCTACTGGGGTGTTGGATTTAATAATGAAGTAGGTTACGGGCTGGTAAAATTTGAAGGAGCCTCGCGGGATACGCGAATCTCAAAAATCGGAACTTTCCTGGTTTCTTATGGCTGTGGAGTCGAAATTAAAATTTATAACGAATTCAACACCGTTTTATCCGGCCTCATCTGTTCCAAAGATGAGGTAATTTGCGAACTTCCGGGGTATTACACCTTCGATCTGGATTCTTCTTTTGTTATTCCTGCCGGAGAGAATTTTTATGTTCAGATAAAATACGATTCCAACGACCCTGCCGATAAATGGCCCATCGCCATCGAAGATGCCATTGCCGGCTATTCCAACCCGGCGTTGGAAAGTGGAAAATGCTGGATTGCATCCGACCCTGTTACCTGGCCAACTTACTGGTATCCAGTTGGCGCCAACACTTCCTACAAATACGATCTTTGCATTAAAGCATACGCTGAAAACCTTTTTCCACCAATACTGGCGATCAACTCACCTGTTCAGGAAGAAAAATTCTGCGATTCTGAAATTCTGGTGAGTGGAACTGCTGAAGACATTAACGACGACCTGAGTTACGTGGAAATAAGCGTAAACAATGGAAATTGGGAAACTGCAGCCGGAACTGAAAACTGGTCAGCAACTATACATCTTGTTCCAGGCATCAACACCATCGAGGTCAGAGCTACCGATATTGCAAACCTTTTATCCGACATTCAAACCGTTGAAGTGCTTTACAGCGTTCAAAATATTCCACTAAATACCGGATGGTCTATCATTTCGGCTTACCTCAATCCTGATAATCCCAACATTGTCAGCATGATGCAGGACGTGGTCGGGAATATGGTACTGATGGCCGGAAAATACGGAATTTACGCCCCTCCCCCATTCAATATCAATACATTGGGAAGCTGGAACGTGTATGAAGGTTATAAAATTAAAATGGCAGCAAGCGACAACCTCGTTTTCTGTGGTGATGCACTCACCAACAATTCGGCAGATTTTGGCACTGGTGCCTGGTTGTTTCCTGTTCTTTCCAACCAAACTTCACCCATTGACGAAGTTTTCAGCAGCCCGTTAACCGACATACTTTATATCACCAACATCAGCAATGGAACGGTATATTGGCCGGATGGCGGCCTTTTCACACTCACCGAATTCGAACCCGGGGTTGGCTATATCGCAAATTTTAAAAATCCGGTTAC
>DYQT01000362.1 GCA_020719165.1 Draconibacterium orientale
ACCACCACCTTTTTCCCTCTCAACTCATCCGGGTTTATCCTTCCATTTAATAGCGACGGGTCGTCGGGTGCAGGATAGAAGTGATAATAATCGAATATCAGCAAATGGGTTGCTGTTTCGATGGCAAAACCGGAGTGGTTTAGATAATGAACCACAGCCTCTCCCTGCTTTCTGCGCGCAGACTGTGGATATCTTTCATTATTTCCATACAATGCACTATAATAAACCGGTGTGTGCGCTTTTTTATCCTCAAGGCTAGGAGAAGCGCCATGCTCCACCAGCATTTTTCCTATCTTTTTACGGCCATAGATGGAGGCATAGTGCAGAGCGGTCATCCCGTCATTGTTTTTTGCATCCACGGGGATGCCAAGGCTGAGAAGGTATTCCACAACCGTGATCTTATTGCTGATGGTTGCCCGGTGCAGGGCAGTCATGCCCGAAGTATCAGCCACCGAAACATCGGCGCCATGTTCGGCAAGGTATTGTATCATCGGGAGGCTGTCGCGTTCAACCGCCTGTAAAAATGGCGTGGAGCCATTGATACACTTGTGGTTGACATCGGCATTTTTCTCAACCAGTAACCTGGTTAATTCCCGGTTTCGGTTGATAATCGCCCAGGAAAGAACCGTGAAATGGAGGGTAGCTTCGGCATCGATATCGGCTCCGGCACCGATCAGGTAATTTGCAATGTCAAAGGCATTGTTATTGCATGCTTCAATCAAAAGGGTGTTGTTTTCCGGAGGAAAATGCTGGTTTATCTCCATTCCGTTTTCAAGCAGGAATTCCACTGAACCCTTTGCTTTATACATCATGGCAGCGGTAATGGGAGAAAAGCCTTTGGAAGAGATAAAATGATAATCCAACCCCTTCGCGGCCAGGTAACCCAGCATGGCCTTCTCCCCTCCCGACATGGCCCAATGCAGTACATTGGAACCATTGTTGTCTTCAGATTTCATATCCACCCCTTTCCCGAGCAAGTAGGTGAATCCGGCAGTGTCTCCTGCTGTAGCTGCAAAATGCAGCAGCGTTGCCCCTTCAACGGTTTTTGTAAACAGGATATTTTGGTCCTTTTCAAGAAAGAGTTCGAAAACCTGCGGGTTTTTACCATAGGAGACATATTCCACCGGAGTTCTGCCACGGGCGTTCCTGATTCGATGGTCTGCACCGCTTTTCATCAACATCTCCATCAGGTTATAGTTGCCAGTGAATGCGGCCAGGTGCAATGCATTGTTTCCGTTTCGGTTTACCGCAGTTACATCTGCTCCTTTCTTCAAAAGCAAATCTACCATTCCCGGCTGGCTGTTTCTGGCAGCCACAAGCAAAAGCGTTTCATCACGGGCAGGTTCTTTTAGCCTGATCAGTGCAGGATCGGAGGTGATATGGTTTTGAAAAACAGCAACATCTCCTGTTTCAACAGCCTTCAGAATACGGTATTCCGTTGAAGTGGTATCAGGAGTTTGCTTTTGGGCCAGGCAGGCCATCGATGCAGTGAATGTCAGGCCAAGGCACATCCAGGTTCTGAAAAATGTATAGATTCGATCCATATCGCCTGTTTGGTGTTAGAGACTGGCTTTATTCATTGTTAAATTAATTAAAAAATATTATTCTAATACTCGTTTTTAAAAGGCGTTGTATGATTTTTGTTGGGTATAATATACATTTTCAGGTTAAAATAGTCGAAAGTAATATTGAATTTATTCATCAATGGTATTCCGAATGTTCCAGTTTCAATAATTGAAAAGTTTTTTGATTCTTCAACGAATTCAGTCGGAACGTTAACAAAGGAATAGTTGCCAATCTTCACTATATTGATATTACCGCTATAGCCAATAATTTTACCAGATCCACCATAACCTAAAATGTGTTTTTCAGCATTAGTGGGAAGACGAATATTCATTTTTTTATTCTCGAATAAGTGTAAAGGGAAAATAGTACCTAAATCAATGTCTATTAAATAATTCTCAATCAATTTGTCGGCTATTTTCAAAGTAAAAGGAATACAATAAGATCCATTATCTCTTTTATGCATGGTGATAGCCTGACCTTTTCCTGAAAATTTAAATTTATCAGGCTTTGTTAAAATAATAACGAAAACTGCTTATCCCTTTCGGTCAAGTTGGTTTGATTAAGTCGTTAAATGGCACA
>DYQT01000121.1 GCA_020719165.1 Draconibacterium orientale
GATAATTGTTGATACATATGGTGGAGTAGGAAGGCACGGTGGCGGAGCATTCTCTGGCAAAGATCCTTCAAAGGTTGACCGTTCGGCCGCTTATGCTGCCCGTCATATCGCAAAAAACATGGTTGCTGCAGGCGTTGCCGACCAGGTTTTGATTCAGGTTGCCTATGCCATTGGTGTGGCACAACCCGTTGGGCTTTATGTAAACACTTTTGGCACAGCTAAGGTAAAAGACAAAAAAGGGGTGGTGCTCAACGATGGTGCAATTGCTGAAAAAATCAATAAAATATTCGATATGCGTCCCTACGCGATTGTTGAACGTTTTGGCCTCAAAAACCCCATCTACCAGCCCACAGCATCCTATGGCCATTTTGGTCGCGATTTTTTCACACGTGAAGTGGATGTTTTTTATCCGGTTAAAGGTTCAAAGCCACAAAGTTCGAATGGAAACGGTAAAAGTGTTTACAAGAAAACTGTAGATTTCTTTGGTTGGGAAAAACTTGACTATGTTGATAAACTCAAAAAAGAATTTGGGATTTAATTTCAAAACATCTGCTTACCTCGTTTTACTGTTTTTAATATTTTCTTCAAACGAAGGAATTGCCCAGATTGACATTCAGCGCTATACTACTGCAACGGATACTTTTCACTGGAAACGTTATACACATGTACCGAAACCGCCTAAGGTCAGCCTTAAGCGGTTTTCGGTTTCTAAACCGGCAAAAGTAATTGATTCATTTCTGGCTCTGCATGGCAGTCAGTTTCCTCAATTCACCAACGATTCGGTACCAGTATTATTGAAGAAAAGTTTAATCAAATCTCTTTATGCCATTGATATCAACGGTGATCAATTGCCCGACATCGTCTTCTCGGGTTATAGCGGCGGCGAGACAGAGATGGTAAGTATCTGGCTCAATCACGGGGATAGCTTTGAACTGGTATTTGAAGACTACCAGTACTTCTCCAAATTCATTAGATCGGGAAATAAATTGGTGGAAATTCAAACAGGAGATGCCGGCGGGGATAGCAATTATCTTTATTTTACCCGGGATTACCGCGTTACCCATGACAACGGGGAGTCGGTTTTTATCAAAGGCAAGCAAACCGTGACCTACAAATATACAGAGGAACCTGCTAACTGCTATCCGGTTCCGATTCCCTTCATTGCCAAAGCTGATACGATGATGGTGCGGGCATCTGCAGCACAACAAAATGAACCATTTATTCCAGGTCTCGACACATTCGGCAACATTGTTGCGAAGTACAGAACCCGGGCCAGTGGAACTGCAATAGCTTACAAATCAAACGGAAAAGGGAATGATTGGTTTTTTGTAGAGATCTCGCCAAATGTTGCACCATCGGCCTCCATTCTATATGGCCTCGACAAGATGCCCACTTTTATCAGGGGCTGGGTATCCGGCCAGGCAATAACCCTGACATCTTTCAAATAATCCCGAATCGTGATATTTCATTGTCGTACCTGCACAAAAAAGGCTATTACAAAAACCAACCAGTTTTCATAACAGCCTAATTTTTACTGGAATATCAGTGCTTTACAATCAGTTTTTTAGTTTGGCTGATTTTACCATCAAGCACCAGAGAATAGAAATAGAGGCCATCGTTCAGCGATGATGTATTGATTGTCATTTTGCCGGCCCCGGTGAATGGTTGTTCAGTTTGAACTGTGGTTCCAACTAAATTACGGATAATGATCGTTCCATGTGATCCGGAAGGTACCGAATAATTGATACTTGCCGATTTATCGGCCGGGTTTGGGTATGCTGCTGAAAGTGTTGCCCGATGGGCATTCGATTCCTCAACTCCAAGTGGGAAGGAGGTATATTTAAAGGTCACACCTACCGAATCGTTCATGTTAGCCCGATCAAAGAAAGTCCAGCGAACCACACTTTCTCCCGGTTTGAAATGGCTGAAAGCAACCTGAGTGTAATGTGCAATAAATTCAGTGTTGGTTTCGCCGGCCGCAATAACACTTGGATTCGGGGAAACAAATACGTTCGCCGGGTAACAACTGCCGCCCCAGCACATGGTTATCTCGGTAGAATCAAGCATCGAGAACTGCACTTTTTTACACAGAACACTCAGTGTCGTACTGCCAACATTTTTAACATTCAAATAGGTTACAAGTTCAACACTGTCGGGAGTCCCCGCCTGAATAATAACAGCGTTCGGTTCAACAGCCCCATGACTGTTGGAAAGGGTAAGGCTTTGGGAAAATACAACAAAGCCGCACATTAAAAACAAGAAGATAAAAAGTAATTGTCTTTTCATAAGGTTAATTTTGGTTAGCGTAGGTTATATTGCAAAATTACAATATTTTCATGAACTGTTAGAACCAGACCATAATATTTATTAATTTTGTCATGGTTCAATCTTAATCTGAAAAGTATGAAAAAACTTTTACTTTTAGTCATTTTAGCTGGCATATTTAACTTTGGATACAGCCAGTCTCAGCGTTTGGTGATGTTAGAAGAATTCACCTCCGCCACATGTGTTCCATGCGTTAGCAAGAATACCCAATTTCACACCTGGCAAACCCAGTATCCCGACAAATTCACTTCGATATATTATCATGTCAACTGGCCTGCTGCAGGTGATCCCATGAACCTTGCCAACCCGGGCGAGGTGTCAACCCGGGTTAATTACTACATGCCCCCAACAAACATGTATGTACCCTATTCGGTGCTTGATGGCAATTATTATAACGGCAGCGCCGGAGGCTGGTCAATGAGTACGGTCAATACCAGATGGGATGTCCCCACTCCTTTTGAGATACAACTCCAGCATTCGGTCTCAGCCGGGCAGGACACCGTATTTTCAACCATGCTCGTGAAATGCACGCAGGATGTAACTGCCAGCATGACTGCCCACAATGTGATCATTGAAAAGTGGATTCACTTCAATTCCGCGCCGTGTGCCAATTCAAACGGAGAACGTGACTTCTACAATGTTATGAAAAAGATGATTCCCGGTTCGTCGGGCACAACAATGCCTTCGGCGATGGTTACCGGTGATTATGTGTTACTGGAAGGTGTTTGGAAGGCCGGTTTGGTATATGATTTTACCCAAATCGCCTCTATTGGCTTTGTACAGGATAAAAGCACCAAAGAAATTTATCAAACCGCCAATAGTTCTTCAAGCCCGCTGGTTCTGCCCTACAATACTGATCTTCAGGTCACAGAGGTGCTTAATGTTTTACCAAAAACCTGCAAAGATCACATCTCCCCCTGGGTGAAAATCAGAAACAATGGAAACAGCCCGATAACCAGTATGACCATCAAGTATAAGGTAAACGATGGCACAGTGAGCAGTTTCACCTGGAATGGATCTCTGGCAAGCATGCAGAAAGTAGTGGTTCCCCTTCCTGACTTTGCTTTTGATCTGTTGGCACAAAATACCCTGACCGTTTACACCACCGACCCGAACAACTCCTCCGACCAATACCCGAAAAATGACACCCTGCTATTCAACTTCACAACCTCTGCAATTTCAACCAATCAGGTAAAAGTGGCTTTGCGAACTGATAATGCGCCGCAGGAAACAACCTGGGAGATAAAAAATTCATTGGGGGTTGTAATTGCAACCGGCGGGCCCTTTGCCGAAGCAAATAAACTATACCAGCAAACCGTAACCCTGCCTCAGGCCGATTGCTATACATTCATCGTTCATGACAATGGCGGTAACGGCATATGCTGCACCAATGGTAACGGCGGTTATGAATTATCTTCAAATGGATCAACCATTAAACAGGGAGGTTCGTTCGGCTATTCTGAATCCTGTGAGTTTTGGATGGATTCACCCGTTGCTATTTCTGAGGCCGCAAGTAACAACGAAATGATCGTTTATCCGAATCCGATTGACGGTTCTGCAAAAGTGTCATATTATCTGAAAACCAGTGCCGAAGTAACAATGAACCTTTATAGTGCATTCGGTCAGTTGGTCAGCACCCGTTCACTGGGAATGACCGAAGCCGGGTCGCACGAAACCACGCTCGACGGACAAAGTCTGAGTCCCGGGGTCTATATCCTGCAATTGAAGATGGGTTCTCAGGTTTATTCCCGTAAAGTTTCAGTAGTGCGGTAGATTAATCATTGTGCGGAATCCTGATTTCCAGGGCTCCGACACCATATTTTGACATGAGGGCATCGAAGAATTCGATGCCCTTTTGTTTTTTGAGCAAATCGATCAGGTTGGTGCGCAGAACACCATTCCCCACACCATGGATAAAAACGACCTTGAGAAAATGTCCGGCAAGAGCGCTGTCGAGACATTTCAGAAAGTAATTCTTCTGGAATTCAAGAATCTCGGACTTTTCCAGATTTGTCGGATCATCAACCAACTCATGGATATGAAGATCAACAACCGCCTCGCGGGGAGCAACCTGATAGCGGCTGATAAAAAGATCATTTCCCGGCTGCACCGGAATAATTGCTGCAGGATCATCAACCGGCTGTGTTTCAGAAAGGAAATATTCGGTTAGAGAGAGAACTTTTACAACAATCCCTTTCGCCTGTATGATCGAATTCTCGCGATAATTTCCCTCTTTGTAAAACCGCTTCCCTTCAACCCTGAACTCCGAGTTGAACGGCGGGAGCAATGACCGGCATTGTTCTTTATGGAAGAGGAATTGCATAATCCCGTCGGTCCAATGGGTTAATTGTTCCCTGTTAATCGTGGCAACCAGTAATTTTGAATCGGGAAAGATGCTGCCATAATCCACCCCGTTGTAATGTCCAAGGGGCGTTTTGCTGTAGATGTTATACAATATATCATATGAGCTGTTGTTAATGAGAAAAACATCCACAGAACCGGTGATCAACCATTTTTGATCGTGCGGAATGAAAGCCAGGTAGATATCCTCTGATTGGCGATCCAATGTAAGGTGGGCGGGAAGATGGATTAAACGTTCATCATTTGATTCTTCGGGCAGGTCAGGCTTGTCGGGCAGGTTAATTTTGTAATGCTCCTCAAAAAACCGTGCCGCAGGTTCATGTGGGTCTATTTTAATCAACTCGCTGATCATGGTCGGGATTTCAAATCCATCCTCAATCATAATGCTCACCATCCTGCTGTCGATCAGCTTTGAGACGATGCCGCCGCCTGCGGTGTTCAGAAATTTTACTTTGTCGCCAACTTGGAGGGTACTCATGGGTTATATTTTTTTAAATGGCACTGGTTTTCCGCAAAGGTACTGGATATTCCAGTATTAATTCAACCAGGCTTATGAAGTAATTCTCCGAACCATTCATTCATCCAGCGGCCCACTTGTCTCATAGCCCACTTGTCCTCCTCCTTATAGCCGGAAGTGACCCCAGTCGCCTGAGGTATTGCACCACAATAGATATGATGGATTTTGAATATAAAAAAAAGTTGTACCTTGCGCCCAGTATTAACCAAAAAAAAAACATTATGAGGAAAATTACTGTCTTGCTGCTAAGTTTTTGCCTGGCAGCGCCTACTCTGTTTGGCGGTGGTTATCAGGTACACCTGCACAGCATGCGTAACATTGGCATGGGGCTCATCGGCACTTCACTCAGTTACGATGCCAGTTCATTGTTTTACAATCCGGGGGGTACGCCTTTTCTGGATACGAAATGGAGTTTTTCAGGCGGGGTCAATCTGTTGATGTCCCGCGTAACCTTTCAGCCGATAAACGGCACTGAGCAGGCTCATCTGGTTCATGAACTAAACACCCCGCTCTATTTTTATGCAGCCTTTAAACCTACTAAAAATCTCAGCGTAGGTTTGGCAATCAATACCCCCTACGGAAACGGTCTTTCCTGGGGCGAAAAATGGGAAGGACGTTATCTGATTCAGGATATTTCGTTCAAGGCATTTACCTTTCAACCCACGGTTTCATACAAATTTGGTGACTTCATCGGAATCGGACTTGGTTTGGTTTATGCCTACGGTGATGTGACCATGAACAAGGCCATTCCCCTTCAGGGAACAAACGGTGACGGGAAACTGACGGTAACCGGCAGTACCGGCAATTTTGGGTTCAATGCAGGTATCATGGTTCATCCGGTTAAAGGACTAAGCCTTGGCGTTGACTATCGTTCGAAAATTGAAATGAAGGTAAAAGGTGGCGATGCCACATTTGCTGTTCCCCAGTCGCTAAGCACCAACTTCCCCAACAACAAAGTGGATGTCATGCTGCCATTGCCGGCCAACCTCGATTTTGGCGCATCATATGAATTTGGCAAAAATAAGCAGTGGATGGTAGGTTTGAACCTCTGCTATGTTTTCTGGAGCACTTACGACTCCCTGGTTTTCGATTTCGAGACACAAACTTCCGCAGTCGGCCGCACTGCGCAACCAACTCTTTATAAAAACAAGCTGGTTCCCCGCATTGGCGCCCAATATCGCATGAGCGACATGTTCACCTTCCGCATTGGCGGTTATTTCGATCAGTCGCCGGTAGCCGACGATTATCTGAACCCCCAAACGCCGAGCCTCGACCAGATCGGGCTGACCTGTGGCGCTTCCATCTACCCTCTGAAGGGGCTTAGCATTGATCTTTCCTTCCTTTATATCACGGGCAGCGAGAGAAGTGGCACATACAGTCCCGATAATTTTGCGGGAACATACAAGAACGCGGTGTTCATCCCCGGTATCGGATTGACCTATAATTTTTAACCAGAAAATACTATGAAAATTATGAAGAAATTACTAGTCATTATTATGTCACTGGCCTTTTTGACGGCCTGTGAGCCCAAAATAGACGAATTCAAGGTTGAGAAAGGATCAGCCGACTTTACATCCTTTGTTGCTGTTGGGAACTCCATGATGGCAGGATATGCAGATGGAGCCTTATACAACTCGGGACAGAAGTATTCTATCCCCAATATAATCGCTGGTCAGATTCAACTTGCCGGATCAGGACCTTTTATACAGCCTGTTGTTGCAAGCGATTTCGGATTACAATATCCAGGATCACGGCCAAAACTCGTTTTAGGTTATCCTATTGATTGTAAAGGAATAATGTCATTGGGACCCGTTCTATCAACAGGAGCACTTGACCCAATTGTACCGGTCGGATATAAAGTTAATAACCTTGCCATTCCTGGAGCAAAATCATTTCATCTGCTCTTCCCCGGTTACGCACAATTAAACCCATTTTATGCTAGGTTTGCCTCCAGTCCAACTAACATGGTGGTTCAGGAGATAGCCCCACTGAACCCCACTTTCTTTACCCTATGGCTCGGTGATAACGATGTTTTGGGATATGCAACCTCCGGCGGTGTTGGTGATACAATTACTAGCCCTACATTTTTTGGTCAGGCAATGGGTGGAGTCATCACTGCTCTTGTGGCAAATGGAGCAAAAGGTGTTATTGCCAACATACCTGATGTAACTGCTATCCCGTTTTTTACAACAGTTCCATACAACGGTCTAGTGCTTACCCAAGGCCAGGCAGATTCGGTTAATATGGCCATGAAATTATACGAGTTACCCTTTGTTTATTCAAAAGGACCGAATCCTTTCCTGGTAGCAGATCCAAACTCAGCACACCCGTTAAAAGTACGTCAGATGGTAAAAGGTGAACTGGTGCTGCTCACAGTACCACAGGATTCACTCAAATGCAGTGGGATGGGAATTATCAATCCTGCAACCTTGTATCCCTACCCAATACCTACTCAATACGTATTGACCCTTGATGAAGTTGCCAAAATTCAGGAAGCTACTACGGCGTATAACAGTATCCTGACAAACCTTGCTACCAATTTTAACCTTGGATTGGTTGACATGAACTTGAAATTGAAAAATATGCAACAAGGGATCGTTTGGGATGGCATTAAGATGAATACCACATTCGTAACTGGCGGTGTATTTTCACTTGATGGAGTACATTTAAATCCAAGAGGATGTTCTGTTGCCGCCAACTATTTCATCGATGCCATTAATGCCAAATATGGCAGTTCCATTCCTCAGACAAATATTACCAACTACCCGGGAGTTATTTTCCCGTAATAAATAGCGAAATAGCGAAATAGCGAAATGGTGAAATGGCGAAATGGGTTTATTTCGCCATTTTGCTATTTTGCCATTTCACCATTTTATCCACTGCTCTTCCCCGGTGACTGATTCCGTTTTTCAGGTAGGAAGGCATTTCGGCAAAGGTTTGTTTAAATCCATCGGGAAGGAATACCGGATCGTAGCCGAACCCGTCTGCACCATGTCTTTCCTTTGTGATCACTCCGTCAACTCTGCCTTCAAACTGGTATTCATGCCCGTCCATAATCAGGCAGATCACCGTTCGGAAACATGCCTTGCGGTTTTCACAACCCGACAATTCCAGCAATATTTTATCGATGTTATCGTCAAAACTGCAATTCTCACCTGCGTACCTGGCAGAATAAACCCCCGGCCGACCCTGCAGAGATTCAATTTCCAAACCTGTATCGTCGGCGAAACAGTTCAGACCGGTCATTTCATGGATAAACCTGGCTTTCTGAACCGCATTCCCTTCTATCGTTTCCTGGGTTTCAGGAATTTCCACATCAGCACCCACGTCTCTGAGACTGAGTATTTTAAAATCATGTCCCAGGATATCCTGAATTTCGCGGAGTTTGTGCTGGTTGTTTGTGGCAAAAAGCAAATCAGACATAATTCGAATTTTAAATTCCCAGTGATTCTTCAATCAATATCGTTATCAGCTCTGTAAAGCTCCAGCCATGTGCACGGGCCATCTTGGGAACGATGCTTGCCTGGGTCAATCCGGGAACGGTATTCACTTCGAGGAAGAAAAAGTCTGTTCCGTTAAATATATAATCAAACCGTACAACCCCTTTGCAATTAAGCTTTTCATACATCAGCTTCGAAATTTCCCGGCAATGATCCGCATCTCCGATGGAGATGTTGGCAGGTACGACTTCATCGGCCATTCCCTTCTGGTATTTGGCTTCGTAATCAAAATATTCTCTTTTCGGGATGATTTCGGTGACCGGGAAGGCAATAATTTTTCCTTTTAACCTGAGCAAACCACATGTGAGTTCGCGCCCCCGGATAAACTCTTCAACCAGAATTTCGTTATCTTCATGAAATGCCTTCTCCAGGGCAGGATTCAGTTCTTCCGGTACGTTAACCTTAGACATTCCGACACTTGAACCGCCATTGTTCGGTTTCACAAAAACCGGCAGCGATAACCCGGCAAGGATCGTCTCACTTTTGTGAGAACCTCCCAAAAAAAGATGCATCGATTTGGCAGTAGGAATACCACAGCAGCGCACTACATCTTTGCAGAAGCTCTTGTTAAATGTGATGGCAGAGGTTGTAACATCACAGGAGGTGTATGGAATACCCAGTATGTCGAAGTATCCCTGCAGCTTTCCATTCTCCCCGGGGGTGCCGTGAATGGCCACAAAAACCATGTCAAAACGCACCTTTCTCCTGCCGATGGACAAACTGAAATCATTTTTATCAATCGGGAATTTTTTCAGCCCGATCCTGTAATTCCAATTCTTTCCCCTGATCTCAATCAGATAGGGACAGAATTTTTTCCGGTCAATATGCAGTTCAACCTGTTTTCCGCTTTTTATGGAGATTCCGTATTCGCCGGAATCACCGCCTGCAACAATGGCAACATTCAACATATAAGCCTGTTTTTGAGGGACAAAATTAGCACAAAAATATTGCGCTTGCGCAAAATTCAATTTTTCCGTAAATTTGTGGCACATATTCAGGAAAACACAATAAAACTGACCTTTTCGGGTTATCAGATAAACCACCGGATGGATTTTTTGCGATTCTTGTTTTCAAAAAAATTTCTCAGGCATTTCCTGATCGCCATTGGAATAACCTTGCTGTTGGTATGGATTGTGCTGCAATCACTTGCATGGTATACCAAACACAACGATTACATCATTGTTCCCGACTACAGGGGGCTCTATTTTTCTGAAGTTCAGGTCAACCCCGATTACAGCAATTACCAGTTTAAGGTGATCGATTCGATTTTTGATTTTAATAAACCCAAAGGGACTATTCTGTCGCAGGATCCGTTTCCGGGGGCGAAAGTGAAGAAAAACCGGATGATCTATCTGACCGTCACCTCTATGGTACCCGAAAAAACCACCATGCCCGAATTGCGCGATCTTACCCTGAGGCAGGCACAATCAATGCTTGAGTCGGCCGGCCTCAAACTTGGACGGCTCTCCTATATCAAATCGTTTGACGAGGATGCCGTTCAAAATCAATTTTTTAAAGGACGGGTGATCAAAGCAGGAACAGAGATTGACAAAGGTTCGGTCATTAATCTCACGGTGGGCATGGGGGCAAAAGCCATGGTTGATTCGCTGAGAGTGGAAGATCAGGAGGAATAAAAATGGCAAAGCGGACGAGAATAAACAATAGTGAACAAAATCTCAAGTCGGATTTAATAAACTGCTTATCCCTTTCGGTCAAGTGATTTTTTAGTACATTTGGATAATGA
>DYQT01000363.1 GCA_020719165.1 Draconibacterium orientale
TGTGGATAAGCTGAAGCTGTTGTTTTCTTATTTTTATCCTTTCTACTGCCTGTTGAACAACCGCCTTTAATTCATAGGGTGTAAAAGGCTTGGGAAGATAATCAAAAGCGCCTATTTTCATAGCCTCAACAGCAGAAGAAACCGTGGCATACCCTGTCATCACAATAACAATAGTTTTTGAAAAAGATTGTTTAACACGGGATATTAACTCCATACCTCCCAGTCTTGCCATATTTAAATCGGTAATAACAATATCGAAGTTTTTTGATTCCATCATATCAAGTGCTTCTAAACCGTTAAGTGCAAATTCAGCCTCATAATTTTGCTTTGTCAGGATTTTAAGGCAGTTGTGGCATATCTGTATTTCATCATCAACAACAAGTGTTGAATTTTTCTTTATCCTGACATAAATTTTCTGATTATTTTGAATAAGTTGGATATTTTTCAATCTATTTTAAACAAATTTGGAAGTCGCTGCGCTCCAACTGATTTTATGGGTTTTTTAAGGCATGGGCAGAGAGGCTTGAATAGTTGAAAAGGGAAGCAGGTTTTATCCCACTTCCCCCAAGGTGCATTATTCAATGCTCCCTGCTTTCGGTTATCCCTTACCAGGTTGCTCCCCAGCAGAGCCCGGCTCCGTTTCACCGAAAATTAAAATATCTCTGATGATGCAATTCGTACATGTTCTGCTGACACCGACATGGATTTTTCAATTGCTGCAGCGATCAGCGATCCTCTGGCCAGATGATTTGCTTTTCTTAAAAGGCCGCCTGATCCCTGATGGATGGCTGTGATGGCCTGGTCTGAGAAAAAGTTGGTATCCACACCGCATAATTTTAAATGATGGATAAGATAGGATTTCATACCGGCCATATCCAGTCCTTCCAGGTGACTTTTGGCAACAACCCTGGATGCAAAAGGAATGGATGTCCTGTACTGGAGTTTGTCCACAAGTGTGGGCTGACCTGCAAGGATGACGGGAAGCCATGTCCGGGAGTCCTTTTCAAACTGGACAAGGGTGTGAAGTTCGGCAAAGACCTCCATGCGTAAAAGGGAAGCTTCGTCTATGATCAAAACGGTTTTCATTTTTTTGCCCTGCACAAATTCCTTGATTTCATTTTTAATAGTAGACATCATGATGGCCCGGGAGGATGAAGTTTTTTCTATGCCCAGTTCTTCAACAATCTGGCGGTATAATTCAATGATGGAACCGGTTGTGGCAGTGACATAAAATACCTTGTATTCTGAAGGATGCAGGGATGACGCAGCATACCTTAATGCCGTGGATTTCCCGCTGCCGACATCACCGGTAATAACGATACTGCTTCCAAGCCTGACGGCATAATCAAACCGGTTTTTGACGCCCTGAACCTCTGGGGTTACAAGGATTTCATCAATATCAATGTTGGCCGGGAATGCCTCTTTGGATAAACCGAAAAAAGTTCTGTAAGTTTGGCTCATAACAGTTGTCCTCCTTTGTAATCCGAGGCTTCAGGAAAAATATGGATGTCGTTGCGCCATTTATCTCTTGTAACCCTGCAGTTGACCGAAAGGTCTACCAAGGTTAAGAACCCATAGGATTTATTTTTGTAAATCACCTCTGCTTTTTTGGGTGTCTCTTCATGGTATTTAACATCCACATGTTTGCCGATCAGGGCAACCGGAGCTTCAAACATGGACCCGTTAAGGGTGATGGTCCGGTCTTTGGCGACCTTGCGCCGGGCTGTCTTACGAAAATGATCTTTTAAATCAGGTGGAGCCACCCGGATGCATTCCATGGCGGATGTAAACCTTTTAAACGGTGTCTGGCCGGTAGAGCTGTGCTTGGTCTGGTGATAATCGGTATTCAGCCATTTTTCAAAAGCTGTGTTCAGGTCTTCCAGGGTTTTGCCGGAGAACTTCTGGAGAAAGGATAATCTTACAGTTCGAAACCATCTTTCAATTTTCCCTTTTCCCTGGGGTTTGTAGGGCCTTGCATGGATCAAGGCAATAGACAAAGAGGCGGCCACATATTTTAAATGATGGGATCTGAATGCCGGTCCGTTATCTACATACAGCTTTCTTGGCAGACCTCTGGTCAGAAATGCCTGTTCAAGAACCGTAAGATAGGTCTTTAAATTCTCGGACAGGTAAAAACCGG
>DYQT01000364.1 GCA_020719165.1 Draconibacterium orientale
CATCTGAAAACTCAGATTAATAAAGGTGCTTGCCGGGTTTGGATTTACCGACAATTCAACTGAATTTCCAGCAATGGGTTCAGCAATTCCAACAATTTCCGAAAACTTTAGAATTGCGCTGTGGTAGCCACAAGCCCAAAGAGAACCGTCAGGACTAAGGGCAAGGTCGCTGATGATGGAAAATGGCAGGTCGCCCTGGTAGTCGAGACTCCAGCTCAGCCCACCGTCGTTGGTCTGGTAAATGTAACTTAGACCGTTGGTCCCCGAATTTGACGCTATCAGCCATCCTCTGTGTTGATTAACCATCAGTATTTCATCGGCAAAATCATCGTTTATTTGGCCAGCCACACTCCAGGTTGCTCCACCATCGTGGGTTAAGTGAACCCTGCCACCGGTTACCGTTGCCCATCCATGGTTTCCATCCAGAAAGAAAAGATCGAGAACATGATCGGGTTGAGCCATGGTTTGTAATTCCCATGTTTCGCCGCCATTTTCGGTGTGGGCAATAAATCCGTTGGCACCACCGTATCCACCGCCGGCCCATCCTTTATTTTCATCAATAAAGTAAACATCCGAAACATATTCCGAAACCCCCGGGCTTTGTGCAGTCCAGGTCATTCCTCCGTTGGTTGTCTTTCTGATGGCGCCATTGCTTCCAACCACCCATCCAATGTCCTGCGTAATAAAAAACATCCCTTCCATGTAGCTGCTGCCACCAACATTGTGCGAAGTCCAGGTGATTCCACCATCAATTGTGCGCCAGATTTTTGCAGAATTTCCAATCCAGAGTGTCCATCCAAACATTTCATTCAGCCAGAAGGCATTGCCTCCGCCTGGTGCATCTTCCGCAACATTCCAGGAAGCACCGGCATCCTCGGAGTAAAAGGTAAAATGATCGGTTCCGGCACTGCTTCCCGCCGAGCACCATCCTTTGTCTGCTGTTTGCCAGGCACAGGCGGTTAGCCAGGGAGCGGTATTTTCCCAATCCCATGTGGCGCCATCGTCCGCAGTACTCAATATGGCCGAATTATTTGAACTTATCCATATTTTGTCATTTACATAACTTATGCCTTCCGTGTAGTTTTTAATGGGAGTGTTTGCTGAATTCCAGTTGGCACCGCCATCGTGGGTGATAAAAACCTTTTCGGATGATCCTCCTAAAAGCTTGAATCCGACAATGGCAACGTTCATTTCATCGCGTACATCAAGGTAGTTGTAATCGAGGTTTGTGCTGAAAGTGGTAGTCCAGGTTTCACCGCCATCTTCGGTTTGAAGAACGGTACCCGCCGGACTCAGATAAATGCTCGTTACAGTTGCCCATCCTTTGAGAGGTGTAGCAAACCCGATGGAGGCAATACCTGTGTTGGCCAACGGCATGGGCAGTGTTTGTTGTGTCCAGGTTTGGCCTCCATCGGTGGTTTTATGAATATGTGCGCCAATAATGTTATCATGCCCGCAAATCCAGCCCGTTTGATTATCAATAAAGAAAATATCAAGACAGGAATAGGCAGTACTTCCAAAACTCAGGTTTTGCCAGGTAGTACCGCCGTTGGTAGTGTGCAACACAAGAAATTGGGTTCCATCCGACCAGCCGCCTGTAGCCCATCCATTGTTTTCGTCTAAAAATTGAACCCTGGCAATATCGCGGTTGGTTCCGCTGGTTTGAAAACTCCATGATTCGCCCCCGTTTTCGGTCTTCAACATCAGGCCATCAGCTCCAACTATCCAACCTTTGCTTTCGGTGATAAAGAAAATGCCTTTAATCAATTTGCTAATGGTGAGGTTGATTCTGGATGCCGTCCAGTTTTCGCCACCATCCACAGTTTTATAAAAAACATTCAGATATTCTCCCGAAGCATCCGATTTTGAACCTGCCGAAAATCCGTGTAATCCATCGTCTAAAAAACAAATATCGGTAAGACTTACACTTGGAATTTCCTGCACAATTTCCCAGTCACCCGTTTGGGCTGAAAGCAATCCCGAAATAATCAGGAAGAAAACAGTGATAAAGTATTTTGCATGCATAGTAAATGTTGTTTTTGATTTGAAATTCAAAAATAGCTGAATACTGACAAACCTGGATGAAAAAATTAAAATGACTATCAACAATATCTCCCAAAGAATTTTTACTTTTGCGGGA
>DYQT01000365.1 GCA_020719165.1 Draconibacterium orientale
CGACACTAAAAAAGGTTCCTACTGGACAGAAGGCAAGTACATCTGGGAAGCTTATATCCAGGATGAATTACTTGGAACTGCTGAATTTTACATTGAAGAAGTGGGTGAAGTTACTGAAGCCCTTAATCCTTATTTTGAAGCCCTTAGCCTGCGTACCTACGAAGCGCCAAAAGGAGATCTCAATACAGATAAACGATTTTATGTTAAAACCTTTGATGTTGACGCTACGCGCTATGTAATGGGTGAAGTCCGGTTTTCAAATAAAATATTTAAAGAATGGTTTTGCGAAATGTTCTTTAACATCTACGACGATACCGGTCAGCTGCTTGGCAGTACGGATAATATGATGCTTATCTCACCCCAGGAAGGCCCTGGCGAAACATTCACTATGAGTGCCGGATGGGGAAGCAGTGAGCCGGGATTATGGCTTAAGGATCATTACAAAATGGAAGTTGTATTTATGGATACCGTAATTGGGATGATCCCTTTTAAAATTGGTGACCAGTTTGTTGAAAGACTTAGTGACTACGAAGCCCTTCTTAACGAAGACATAATGGATCAGTACATGCCCAATCTGCGCGGGGCTGTTCTTTCAAAACCAGCAAAGGACCCAACAGCAGAGGTAGATGATACCACGGAAACACCTGATACAGAGGAGCAAACAACAGAAGAAGAGGATGAATCGGAAATAATTATTGATGACCGCCCCCTTAATGAAATTTTAGCTGAGCTTGACAACCTGATCGGTTTGCAGAGCATTAAAGGCAGAATCCGGGAATATGTTGACTACCTGAGCTATCTGCAGGTGAGGAAGGAAAAAGGCTTTGCAAATGATGATGAAATTTCCCTGCATGCAGTGTTTACGGGTAATCCCGGAACAGGGAAAACAACCGTAGTCAAGCTGTTAGGACGTATTTACAAAGCTTTGGGAATACTCTCAAAAGGGCATGTGCATGCCGTCGAAGCCAGCGACCTGGTTTCCGGTTATGTCCGCCAATCAGGTAAAGACACCAAAGAAGCTATAAAAAAGGCAAAAGGTGGTATTTTGTTTATTGACGAAGCCTATATGTTGTTTAAAGATAACGGAGGTAATGATTTTGGTCCCGAAACGGTCGCTGCATTAATCACTGAGATGAGCGACGGAGACGGTGATATTGCGATTATGGTGGCTGGTTATCCCAAAGAAATGGATCGGTTCCTGAACTCAAATCCGGGCTTGCGTTCCCGTTTCAGAAATTATTACCACTTTGAAGATTACACCCCCGACGAGCTGCTCAGTATTGCTGAATATGCAGCGAATAAACGTGAAGTAAGCCTCTCATCCGAAGCAAAGGCAGAAGTTTTCAAGATTGTAACCAATGCCTTTAGAAAACGCGATGAAAAATTCGGCAATGCCCGGTTTGTGCATGCGCTGATTGATGAGGCAAAAATGAATTTGGGCATCCGGCTCGTGAAAGGCGGTAACCTTGAACAGCTTACCAAAAAACAACTTTCCCAGATTCAGGTTCAGGATATTGAAGATATTTCAGCAGCTATTGAAGATCAAATCCTTCACCTGCCAGTTGATTACGAATTGCTGAAAGAGGCACAGGCAGAGTTGGATGCGTTGACCGGACTGGAAAATATAAAGCAGGAGGTGCACGACATGATTAAACTTACCGGTTATTACAAAGAAATGAACCGGGATATGCTAAAAGCATACTCGATGCACAGCGTTTTTACAGGAAATCCGGGAACAGGTAAAACAACCGTCGCCAGAATTCTCGGGAAGTTTTACAAAGCCCTTGGCCTGCTCGAACGCGGCCATCTGATTGATGCCGACGCCAGCGACCTGGTTGCCGGTTTTGTAGGGCAAACATCCTTAAAAACACAGGATATTATTAATGAAGCACAAGGCGGAATATTATTTATTGACGAAGCTTACGCGATGACCGAAGGACAAAACAACGATTTCGGGAAACAGGCTGTTGCCACCCTGATTAAGCAGATGGAAGACAAACGCAAGGAGTTCGGAATTATCGTTGCCGGTTACACCCAAAACATGGAAGATTTCATGAAATCAAACCCGGGTTTGAAATCCCGGTTCGACCGGACTTTCCATTTTGAAGATTTTACGGCCGAAGAACTCTACACCATTGC
>DYQT01000366.1 GCA_020719165.1 Draconibacterium orientale
AAGTGGTGTGTTCTACCTGAATTCAAGCTGGAGCTTTCTGGATTTTGCAACGATCCTGTGGTCTTCGACATCATCGGGACAGTCAAAGGCCCTGTCGCACGGGATGAATTTGTATAATTTTTCGGTGTCGTCGTATCCGTCGAGCAGGGCGAATGCGTTTCCGGTGAGGTGTTTGAGGGATTAGAAAGAATGAAATTTATCGGGTAAAACCATATCGAATTTGAGAGAAAGAATACCATACGGACTATTTAAGAGCATCTTCCTGATGGGATTCCTGCTGTCAATGGTTGCCCATGCAAAGAGTGAAGTACCCTTTAATAATGATGGATTTAAACAAAGAACTGGATTCATCGAAAACAAAGGTCAGATCATTGATCAGAACAACAAGGTTAACCATTCAGTACTTTATCTGTTAAATACGCCAGGTTTGAATGTGCAACTGAGGAAAACAGGATTCAGTTATGATGTTTACTCTATAGAATACAAGCCTAATCCACATCATGTCCCATCAAATAATCAAAACCTTAGAAATCCAAATCCGAAAAATGATTCATTAGTTCCTGAATATCATTTCCACCGCATCGACATCGATCTGCAGAATGCAAATCCCGATCCTGTCATTGAAACTTCTCCCCCGTCAAAAGACTATCTGAATTATTACACTACGGGAACACCCGAAGAAGGTGTGACTTTCGTGAAGTCGTTTGGTGGCATCACCTATAAAAATATTTACCCTGGCATTGATCTTCAGTTTATCTGTGAAAATGGAATCTTTGAATATAATTTCCTTATTCGGCCGGGGGCTGATATTGCATGCATTCAGTTTAAGATAGCAGGACCTGAAAGGATAAAATCTTTTAAAGAAAAGATACAAATGATCACCAGCATTGGAGATGTTGATGAAACCATACCCCTGTGTTATTACAGTTTGAATAACATCCATGAGCCGGTAAAAGGTAGGTTCAAAAAGATCAGGGATCACCTTTATGGATTTTCTGTAGATCAAACTATTCCAAATGGTGCAGTTTTACTTATCGATCCAATTCCTACCCGCCGGTGGGGCACCTATTACGGCGGAGTGGCAGATGACTTTATGTGGAACAATTCAATGGCGGTTGATTCTGCCGGCAACGTAATCTTAGGAGCATCTACGAACTCATTAACCAATATTGCAACTTCCGGGGCGTTCCAAACAACCATTGGATCGCCAACCGACGGATTTTTCGTAAAGTTTGATGAAAATGGTCAACGATTATGGGGCACCTATTATGGAGGAGGCGGAGGCGATGGAATTGAGGGTTTATCCGTTGATCATTCAGGAAACATCATTGTTGCCGGACTAACAAGCTCCCCTAACAACATGGCTTCAACAGGTGCATTCCAATCCGTTTTACGTGGAAACATGGATGGGTTCGTTGCCAGATTTGACCCTGCCGGTGTCCGGCTTTGGGGTACCTATTATGGTGGAAATGAAATCCCTCCGCAGAGCGAATTTATTCAGGCCTGTGTTGCGGATTCCAATAACAACATCTATTGCTTTGGCGAAACTTCTGCCCTGGATTTCATTGCTACACCAGGATCGCATCAGCCGAATATTGGTGGCAACCGTGACGACTACATTGTCAAATTCACTCCAGATGGCAACAGGATTTGGAGTACCTATTATGGCGGTGCCAATGCTGAACAAAACCCATGGGGTTGTATCAGTAAGAATGGGTTGATCTACATTACCGGAAACACCTATTCCCCGGAAAATATTGCTACTCCTGGCTCATTTTTATCAATACTTGGCAATGTGCCAAAGGGATTTCTTGCATGTTTCAACTATGACGGGCAGCGATTGTGGGGAACCTACTTTGGCGGCGAGGCTGACGAAGTCATTACCGGCTGCATGGCAGACACCGGAAGCAGTGTTTATTTTTTCGGAAACACCAATTCAGCAACCAACATTGCTACTCCCGGCACTTTTCAAACCGCCAAAAAGGAGTCCGATAATCCGTATATTGAAAAATTCAGCGCATCAGGTCAACGAATTTGGGGAACCTATTTCGGAGCAACTTTTGCCATTTTGCAGGCTGGCGCGGTTGATGATAGTGGGTTTGTCTATGTGACAGGAAATGTCCAGTCTGTCG
>DYQT01000367.1 GCA_020719165.1 Draconibacterium orientale
ATTCACAACTGCATGATAGTTTGGATTAGTTTATGGCATGTTGTGTTCAGTCAATCAAAGATACAATCTAAAAGCAATTCACAACTTGCAGCTTCGAGGGATTGTACGCATCTGAGTTGTGTTCAGTCAATCAAAGATACAATCTAAAAGCAATTCACAACCCCTCGGTTGTAATGGTTTTTGCGTAGATTGTTGTGTTCAGTCAATCAAAGATACAATCTAAAAGCAATTCACAACTCCTGTTAGATCGGCTCCTGTAAATACATTGTTGTGTTCAGTCAATCAAAGATACAATCTAAAAGCAATTCACAACCGCTAACAAAAAACAATCATGGGAATATTTGTTGTGTTCAGTCAATCAAAGATACAATCTAAAAGCAATTCACAACTGCTCTTGTCACATGCCAAATCGCGATCTTGTTGTGTTCAGTCAATCAAAGATACAATCTAAAAGCAATTCACAACACAGTATCAACTACTGTTGTAATTACCGTAGTTGTGTTCAGTCAATCAAAGATACAATCTAAAAGCAATTCACAACAGAATTGGGTTCCTGATTGGTCTTAAATCTAATACCCTGCTGCCTGCCCGTCTTTCCTCGATTCGGAGGCTCCGAAATAGATTTTCCGCAATGCATCGTACATTATTGCCTGGTAGCCGCCGTAGTCGCCAAAAGTAAAGCCGACTTTATGCCCCATTTGCATAAGCTCGCGGATTACCTGGTATTCAAAGCCACTTTCCAGCTGAATTTCTCCACGCTCCGGAGCGCTTGTTCCTGTGGGATCGCTTCCGCCAGCATGATTTAAACGTGGCGCATCACCGGCTTCCTGCAGGTTCATCCCAAAATCAACCAGGTTCATTACAATTTGTACATGGCCCATAGGCTGAAAATCGCCGCCCATTACTCCGAAACTCACATATGGCACGCTATTTTTTGTAATAAAACAAGGAATTATAGTATGAAATGGCCTTTTCCCGGGTTCAAATACATTAGTGTGATCCGGGTTAAGGCTAAAAAGTTCACCCCGATCCTGAAGCATAAAGCCTAATCCCGGTGGAACCATTCCTGATCCCATTCCACGGTAATTGCTTTGGATCAGCGAAACCATATTCCCTTCACTATCAGCTGTTGTAAGGTAAATAGTGCCTCCTTCCATGGGATCGCCGGCTTTATAAACACCTGCTTTGTTTTCATCTATCAGTTCCCTGCGTTTGTCTGCGTATTTTTTGCTAATAAGTTGCTGTACCGGAACTTTGGCAAACTGCATATCGGCATAATACTTTGCCCGGTCTTCAAAGGCCAGTTGTTTGGCTTCGGTAAATAAGTGAATGTGTTTGGAGCTCCCATAAGGGATTTCTGAAAAATTATAGCCTTCGAGAATATTAAGCATTTCCAATGCAGCAATTCCCTGCCCGTTAGGAGGTAATTCCCATACATCATAACCCCTGTAATTGGTCGAAACGGGTTCAACCCATTCGGAGTGATGTGTAGCAAGGTCATCATAACTTAAAAACCCTCCCTGCGATTTAATAAAATCGGCAATAGTGTGTGCTGTTTCGCCTGTATAAAAAGCATCACGGCCTCCTTTGGCCAGTTTGCGGTAAGTGTTGGCCAGCATTGGATTTTTAAAAATATCACCTTTTTTAGGCGCATTTTTCCCATCCATAGTATAAGTTTCCAGCACATTCGCAAATTTATTTCCCATGCGGGCAACTGATATTCCCATGTAATAAGCTACAAGTTCAGTAACCGGAAATCCATTTTCAGCATATTTGATGGTTGGAGCCAAAAGTTCCTCCATCGATAGTTTGCCAAAGCGCTTGTTTAATTCGAACCAGCCATCCACACAACCGGGAACACTCACAGGCAATGGACCAAACGGAGGTATTGCCTTCAATCCTTTTCCCTTGAAATATTCCAGTGTAAGTGCTTTTGGCGAACGTCCTGAAGCATTCAATCCATAAAGTTTTCCTGTTTTTGCTTCATATACAATAGCAAAAAGATCGCCACCTACACCGGAACCAGTAGGTTCCATAAGCCCTAAAGCGGCATTTACCGCAATGGCTGCATCAACGGCTGAACCCCCTTTTTTCAGGATTTCCAACCCTATTTGTGTGGCAAGTGGCTG
>DYQT01000122.1 GCA_020719165.1 Draconibacterium orientale
TGGGCGCGTTGATTGAGTGGCTTAGAGGAAAAAGCAGATTGGTCAGAGGAGTCGCCTTTATTGTTTTATTCCTGCTTGTTTTTCTGAATCTTTTTCAAACATGGCAGTATATGAATTTTGTGATTGAACCTTCGCGGATGACCAGGGCATATTATTGGGCTGTTTTTGGAAAAACCAGTGTAAGCACGAATGAACTGTTGTATCTCGAACCAACTGCAATAAATGATGAACGGGAATATCTTACCGAACCAGTCAAATTTACCCCAAGGGTTCTGGCTTTTTATGACTTTGAAAACCCCGATCAGGCAGGCGCGGAAAATTTGTGCAGGGATACTGCAAATACGGGCATGTATTCCCTGAGAATGAGCAAAAAGCTGGAGTTTTCGCCGGGCATCAACCTGCCGTACAAAGACATTTCGCAAAAAGACTTTTCCTGGATCAGAGCCAGCGCCTGGGTTTACTTCACCTGTAAGCCCGAAGAGGCTGCATGCGGACTGGTCATTACCTGCAACATGAAAGGGGCTGCATATAAATACCGGATGGTTGAGTTGGAAAAAGCAAACCTGAAACCAGGAGTCTGGAACAGGGTTTCAATGGACTATATGACCCCGTTTTTTGAAGATAAAAACAGTACGGTCCAGGTCTATTTTTGGTATCGGGGAGATCAGGAGTTGCTGGTGGATGATTTTGAAATCAGTGTTTTTGAACCTAAGTGATCACTTGTGGCGATAGGGTCATTAACACATTTTCTGCTAACTTTGCGCCATCATTCACTTCAGGGTAAATTCTAACGCGTTAAACGATTATCCGATGACCTGGATAAAAAGCACTGTTTTCATTATGGCATTGGCGCTGTTTGCCATTCCTGCAGTGCAGAAAGTGTTTAACATCATCCCGTCAGCAGGTTTGGAAGGATATTTCGTTCCCAGCCTTCGCCCGGCATTCACTTTTTCAAGACTGATTACAGGGGAATACCAGCAACAAATGGCCCCCCACCTTGATAAAACAGTGGGGTTTCACAATGAACTTACCAGGCTTATTAATCAGTGCGATTATAGTTTTTTTTCTGTTCCACATGCTGCCAGAATCATTGTTGGTAAAAATGATCTCCTTCATGATGAATTTCACATCAATGCCTACCTTGGAAAGGATTTCATCGGAGAAAGATATATCGATGACAAAGTAGCGCGGTTAAAATATTTGCAGGAGTTCCTTTTGGCTAAAAAAGGGGTGACACTGGTCGTCATTCTGGCCCCCGGAAAGGGATGTTATTATCCGGACCACATCCCTGACCGATTGTTGTCGTTTAAGAAGAAAATCACCAACGATGAGTATTATTCCAGTCAGTTAAAGAAGAGCGGGGTAAACCTGATCGACTTCAACCAGTGGTTTGTCAGTCAGCGGGATACGACGCAACACGTGCTCTACCCGAAAACCGGCGTGCACTGGAGTTCTTACGGTGCGTGGCTTTGTGCCGACTCACTGACGAGGTACCTTGAGGCGCTGCTTGACCGTCCGTTGCCGCACATGATACTCGACAGCCTGGTGCAACAACCGGTGACACAGCGTGTTGACAACGACATGGACCGCGTTTTAAACCTTATGTGGCGTATTCCGGTACCCATGATGACCTATCCGGTTTTTCATCACCTGTATCAAAGCACATTGCCAAAACCCGCCGCACTGTTTATCAGCGACAGTTTTTATTGGAACTGGCACAACACCGGCATCATAAAAAACACCTTCAGGCGCGCAGAGATGTGGTATTACGACAAGGATGTGTATCCGATGCAACTGATCAGGCCCACCAATACTGCTCAAATCGATCTTGACCAGGCCATCAGCAGGCAGGATGTGGTTGTCCTGTTGCAAACAAATGCAGGCTATGGTAACCTCGGAAATGGATTTGTTGACAGGGCCTATGAGTTTTATTATCCCGGGGCCACCCCGGTAAAAAAGATACTGACTACTTTCCGTTCAAATACAGGAATGATGGATATTCTAAAAAAAAAAGCAGAAGAACAGCACCTTCCCCTGGAATCAGTGATGATGTCGGATGCCATATATTTGTATAACAAAGAGTTAAAGCGCATTTCCAAACACACCCAACCATGATCTTCAGCAGTAGTTTATTTTTACTCTATTTCCTGCCGTTTTTCCTGATCGTCTATTATCTGATCGACCGGAGTTACAAAAATTGGTTTCTGCTTTTTGCCAGCATCCTTTTTTACGCATGGGGCGCACCGAAATTCGTTTTTGTGGTGATGGGTTCTGTGCTGATTGATTTTGTGCTGATCCGGCAGATGAGCTTGAAAACCGGTACGGGCCGAAGGGTGCTCTTCTGGGTATCGGTGATTCTGAACCTGGCTTTGCTGCTCTATTTCAAGTACATGAATTTTTTTGTGGATCAATTCCACGCAATGCAGTTACTTTTCGGATTAAAGCCGGCTGATTGGACTAAGATTGCCCTTCCCGTTGGCATTTCGTTTATCACCTTTCAAAAACTCTCTTATACCCTGGATGTTTATAAAAAGCAGCACCCGGTTTTTCAAAAGCTGCAGGATTACGCCTTGTACATCTTTATGTTTCCGCAGTTGCTCTCAGGCCCGATTGTGCGGCCGGGTCAGATTGCTTCACAAATCACCGACCGGTTAGACCAGGAGAACATCGATTACCGCCTCACCGGCTTTTACCGGTTTATCATCGGGCTGGCCAAGAAGGTGCTTATCGCTGATGTGCTTGGTGTGACGGTTAACGAAATCTTTGCGCTCTCTTCCACCGAATTATCAAGTGGCATGGTTTGGATAGGCGCCATCGCTTATACCTTTCAGATATATTTTGATTTTTCAGGTTATTCCGATATGGCGATCGGACTGGCCCGCATGATGGGTTTCAAACTTCCTGAAAATTTCAACTCTCCGTATGTATCGCAAAGCATCACCGAATTCTGGCGGCGGTGGCACATGACCCTGTCATTCTGGTTCCGCGATTACATTTTTCTGCCGCTGGCCTATGCCACTTCACGCAAACTGCCCAAAGAACATTACTGGGGAGTCCGCGCCGACAAAGTGATCTACCTCATTGCCACCACTGTCACCTTCCTGCTTTGCGGTTTCTGGCATGGCGCCAACTGGACCTTCATCGCATGGGGTGCCTACATGGGTGTTTTCCTCATTGCCGACCGGCTGATCTTGTTGAAATACCTGAAAAAATCGGGGAAAGTTCCCTCCATCGCCATTACCTTCATCCTGCTGATGATTGGCTGGCTGATCTTCCGTTCGGAATCCCTCCATGAAGCATGGTACCTTATCCGCAGGCTCTTTATTTTCCAGGGAGGCGAAAATACCATCTGGCTCAATCCGAAATTCTGGACCATGCTGTCGATCGCTGTAATTTTCTCTTTCTGGGGCGGATTTAAAAAAATTGAATCCTGGGTTGAAAAACTCTATTTCAAACCGGGCAACAGCTTGATGATTGCCTTCTCGGTTATCGCCATCCTGTTATTTATTCTCAGCGAAGCAACCATCACATCATCGGGGTTCAGTCCGTTTATTTACTTCAGGTTTTGATGCAATGCTGGCTTATCGCTATATGACGATCACCATGCCCTCAATCTCTTTAACGCGGAGCTGTATAAGAAAAAATAACTAACATTGCATTTTATGAAGGACGATTTTATCTCAAGGAACAAAGAATTTTTTTACCTGGCGTTTGTCGTAGTTGGGCTGATTACCTTTTTTCCGCTTTTTTTCACCGGCTTTGCAACTGCAGATGATTTTCACTACTACCTGGTGACCCGGAGGGGGCAGGTTATGGCAGACTCTGCGCTATTTGCCGAGATAGCGGGGCGGTTTTACTTCTATATTGTAAAACCAGTTTACAGTTTGCCCTACATTTATGATCATATGGCCGTTGTGAAGACCTTCCACTTTATTCCTCTGGTGCTCTGTTTCCTGCTTTTTGCAAAAATTGTTCGCGTCATGACGAATTCAAAAGAACTCTCATGGCTGTTCCTCCTGCTTTTCCTGATGACCATGCAGGTGTCGCAACACACCAGCCTGTTTGTTTCGTATCCTTTCTATTTTACCTTCTCCTTTTCGTTGCTGTTGATCTCTTTCATCCTGCTTTTAAACTTCTATGAAAGAAAAAAAACAAGTTTGCTGATCATTGCCGCAGTGTTGTTTGCGCTTGGATTATTGTTTTATGAAACCTATATTTTATTCCTGTTGTTTGTAGCGCTCACCATTCTGTTTTACAATTTTCAATCGGGCGTGTCATTCCGGAAGGCCTTCAGAGATTCGTTTGTCCATTTTTCACCGTTTTTACTCGCCGGGGTGGTTTACCTCGCGATATATTTTATTTACAGGGTTTACCATCCTTCACAATACACCGGTACCAACTTCAGTATGAAAGAGGTTACACCGGGTACTTTTTTCATGGTTCTCTGGAACCTCTCTTTTTCGTCGTTCCCGATGACGATCTATGAAACTGCCCATAACGTATTCTGGGATAAGTCGGATCTGATTACAGGCTATTCGCCGGTTGTGATGAATCTGATATTAAGCGCACGAATTGAATGGATTGTGAAAGGACTCATTATCTGTTTTTGTGGCTACAAACTGCTGATGGTGACGCCCACGGTGAAGCTGCGTGGCCTGATTGCCGGCTCTTTTGCTGCCATCCTGCTCATCTTCCTTCCCCATCTGCCGCTTGCCCTGACAGAAAAATACCTCTTTCATGCCGGCAAAGGAACCATGATCGGCTACGTAACAACCTTTTTCTCTTTTTTTGGTGTTTTATTGCTGATCACGCTTTTATTGAGCTACTTCATGAATCTGTTTAATTTCAGCAGGATGATCAAGAAGTTTGTTTCGCTGGTCTTCATCTTTGGTTTTTTTATCTGTTCGGTGCTGACAGATTTTTCTAATTATACAATAGCCAAGGATATACGAAGCGCCAACCTGCGGCTCTACGCGATCGATGAACTGTTGAAAACCGATGAATTCAAAGCCATCCCGGCAGGTACACCATTTTTTGCAAAAGATTGGTGGAATACTCCTTCCTACAGTGCACGCGGCATTACCGAACAGGAGTTTAACTGGTATGAGTATTTTGAAGCCAAAAACGGAGTAACCTATCCGGTTGGACGTGACAATGCCTATTTTCTTGATTATTCAAAAAAGGTGCCATTTGCCCCGTACTTTTTAACATTGCGTCAGGCAGAGAAGTCGGAGGATGTTGCGCTCGTGATGGCGAAAATGGCCCCAATTCAGCCACAGGATTCAATCGTGAACAGCTATGCTGATCGCGCAACGATCGTTTACTATTCGTCATATAAAATCTTCACCCTCACCTTCAAACTGAAACCGGATCCTTCCGTTACCAATGTTCCGATAAAAATAAATCACATTGTTGACCAGGTGCTACTGGATAGAACAATTGAAGTAACGATTTACAACACGGTAAAAGGCCAGGCTGCAACAATTTTCACCTTGCAGATACCGGGCATTGATTTGAACTCCATCATGATTTCGAACATGGTCAATCCGAGTAATAAATATTTCTATCTGTAGCAATGAAACATCCGGCACTCGAAAAATTCCCAAAGAAACGGGCTGCACTTCCTCCTGAGTTTGAAGCGATTTATGAAACGCATTATAAAAAAAACAGACAGGGAGCAACAAAGGCGACCAGTTTGTCGATGAAACTCGAAAGATGGTTGCACGTGGAGGTAGCCAGAGACGTTCAGGAGCAAACAAGCAGCAACCTGCAAACGCTCGAGATAGGGGCAGGAATGTTGAACCAACTCCCGTATGAGCCATACGTAACGACTTACGATATTGTGGAACCTTTCGCAGAGTTATATCATGAATCGTCGCAGCTTAGCCGGGTACGCACCATCTATGCCGACATCAGCGAAATTCCGGCAGAGATCAGGTATGACCGGATTACCTCTGTAGCAACTTTTGAACATATTATGAACTTGCCCGATGTGGTTGCCAAAGCTGTTACTTTACTCAAAAAAAATGGTTCGTTCCGGGTAGCCATTCCCAATGAGGGAACAATTTTTTGGAAGCTGGGAACGTTTGTTACAGGCTATGAATTTAAGCGATCATATGGTTTGGACTACCAGATTCTGATGAAGTATGAACATGTTAATACAGCCAACGAAATTGAGGCGGTGCTGAAATATTTTTTCAATACCACATCCACGAAGGTATTTGGCATAAACAAGAGATTGGCTTTTTATCGTTTCATCGAATGTACCAAACCTGACATTGAAAAAGCGTTGCAATACCTCGAAAATAAAATTTAAATGATGCCGACCCCGGTTTACCTCAGTGTGATTGTCCCATCCTATGATTCAGCAGGAATTTTAGAAAAAAACCTTCCTGTCCTGTTAACATATCTGCAAAAACAGGACTATACCTGGGAGGTGATCGTTGTGGATGATGGTAGTAAAGATATGGGGGCTACCGAAGCAGTGTGCCATAAACTGAACTGTGTTTTTTGCAGCAACGCAAAGAATATGGGGAAGGGGGCAGCCGTTCGCACCGGGATGAAAGTTGCGAAGGGATTGTTCCGGATCTTTACCGATGCCGATATTCCTTACGAACTCGATGCCATCGGAACGATGCTGCGATATCTCGATTTTAAGGAATTTCAGGTGGTGATCGGCGACCGCAACCTGAAAGGATCGTTATATCTGGAGGAGATCTCCGGGCTCAGGAAGTTCACCAGTGTGTTTTTTACCCGTTTTGTGGGCACCATTGTCACGGCCAATTTTTTCGATACCCAATGCGGACTCAAAGGGTTCAGGGGCGATGTGGCCGATTTCATCTTCAAACACGCCAGAATCAATGGCTTTGCATTTGATGTGGAGCTCCTTTACATCGCCTTGAAACAAAACTTTGAGATCAAACGCATACCGGTCCGCCTGAGCAACCAGGAAAAGTCAACCGTGAAGGTTCTTCAGCACGGAATCACCATGTTTTTTGATTTGTTTAAAATCAAAATCAACAATGTGAAAGGATACTACAAAGATCAGCAGTCATAAAATCTCCTTTTACCTGCCCTTCCTGTTGATTTTTTATTCTTTCACATGTCTCAGTTCAGGCGAATTCCGTCAACAACCATTTCCACAAGGGGATGAATTGACAGTTTATCCTTCTGTCCTGCAACAATATTTTGAACCATTGTTGGCAATCATTTATAAAAAACGCTTACCCGCTCCACCCTTAAATCATCCATGTAAAACAGCTGCTTCCCCGGATTCCAGACATACACCTTCAGTAAATCATCCGGCGATTTAAACAACGGGAGTGGCGCTGCCAGACTGACCCGGTTCCAGCGTCCCAGCCTGAGGTTTTGTTCGTTCAGGTTGAGTGAAGTGTAACTGTAAGGTTTGTTCTTGTTTTCAAAAGAGATGACCAGCAAGGTGTTGGCATCGCTTTTTTCAGTCAGGTAAACGTACACCACAGCACGGATTCCCAATTCCACTGTGGGTGGCAGCGATGAATCGGTCGGGATTTTAAGATCTTTCGTATAAGTGCACAACCCGGGGCTGAATTCTGTGCGTCCATCCATCAGATATGCGAAATTTCCTCTGTGAACGACCTCCCTGGAAATTAAGGAAGGATCAGCACCATCACCTGGCTGTTCAAACGATTTTACGAGCAGGGTGTCAATGCAGTTTTTCGCCCCGGTTATCTCCAGCAGCGAATCGCGGATGGTCAGATTATCAGCCTCCAGACCTGCTGGCAGGGTGGTTGTGATGTAACAATCGTATTCCTTGCCGCCAAAGGTAATCCAGGGTTTGTCGGGTCTGAAATATCCGATGAGTTGATGGCGGGGGTTTAACAGCAGCGAATCAAGTGGCACCTTCGATTCATTTGCTCCAAAATGAGCATCCCAAACCAGCAGCGATCCGGCAGGAATGGTATCAAGATATTTTGCATCACCAAATAGGTAACAACTGGCCGGATTTTTTTGCCATGGATCAAGCCCCAGGTAAAATGGAACATTGTTGTCGGTAAAATAAACCACGCGACCGGCATAGCGTGAGGATTTTATCCAACGGGCAGACTCTTTGATGATTTTCTCCTCCGGCGATAGAGGGAAAGGAATCACATTATGGATGAAAGGAATTATCAACACGATCCCAATAACAGCGGCCAGGAAAATGTTGCGGGCATGACGGTTTTGTCCGATAACCTCCTCCAGCGCATCATATCCCTTCAGGGCAATGAGGGCAGCTAACGGGGTAACCGCGGCCAGCACACGTTCCAATCCCATGCTGCCTCCCATGGCCTTCCAGAAAAGAAGGGAATGAAAGACCAGATAGAGCAGAAAAGGTGTCACTACCAGGAAAAACAGCAGGTGCATCCTGTGGCGGATGGTTTTATCGCGCGAAAAACAATCCCGGACCATGCCGGTTATTCCGGCCAGAAAGAGGATTTCCAGAGGCAATCCCAGCGTTGAGTGCCTGCTTTCAAAAAAGTGCCACAAACTTCCGGCCTTGTTATAAATAGGATGGTGGTAGGTTACCGGGTAAGGGAATTGCGTAAAGACCCAGAAAAGGTCGTTGTAATAAAAACTGCCCAGAACGCTGAAAAAGATCACACCTGTAGCCAGGAACAAAATGGCTTTATATTGTCTGACCCACAGCAGTGCAAAAAAGAAAACAGGCAGGATGATGAACCCTTCGGTACGTGCAAAAGGGAGCAAGGAGATCACCAGTGCCGAAGCAATGTAATTTTCGCGGAAAAACAGAAATACCGACCACATCAGCACGAAACTGAACAGAATTTCTGTTAACGCTGTAGGCATCATCATGAAATACAGCGGGGTAAAGGCGACGAAAATAATGACCAGAAAAGCGGGCCTGATCTTCAGAATCACGGCAGTACGGTAACCAAGCCATGCTGTTAACATCCCCAGCATGATGTTGAGCAGTTTCACCCCGTGCAATCCGAATTGTGCAAATGGAGCCGAGATGATGGTGTACAAAGGTCGACCCCACGAATACAGGAACAACGAAGGGTGGTTGAATGCATAACGGGAGATGAGGTAATGTGATATGTTATCAGCTCCGCCATAATAACCGTCGGATGTCAGCGACAAACCGGCCAGAAAGACAAAAAGAATTGCCAGGATGACCAGGTGAAGCTTGTGTTTAAAAAAGTCTGCCATGCAGGTTTCATTTACCGGACTAGCACAAAGATAGGGAAGGTGAACAAACAGGTGCCAAATTTCCTTAGATTTGTATGAAATTTCAACCATCCACTACAGGTTTATGCGCATTGTCAAGGTTTCGCTTCTGCTTTTGATGCTGCTGGCGCTTGCCGCTTCGGCACTTCAATCGGAACTGAACATTGTTCAGGAATCTGCCATGAAGGGGTTCTTTCACAGGAAAGAGAAACCATCGTTAAAACTGTTTACCTGGCAACGATGGTTTTCCTCCTGGTTTCAGGATGAATTTTCATCGCGGCTCAATGATCATGCCGCTTTCCGCAATGTGTTGATTCGTTTTGGCAATCAATATGACTACACTCTTTTCAACATCATACATGCCGAAGGTTTTATCGAGGGAAAGCAGCGGTATTTGTTTGAAGAGGATTACATTCATGAATATACCGGCGAATATTTTATCGGGGAAAAGACCATAGACAAGAAACTGGCACGGCTTAAAAATGTGATGGACAGCCTCAGGGCGTATCACATACCATTGCTGTTGGTTTTTGAACCCGGGAAAGCGAGTTTTTATCCTGAGTATATTCCCCGCCGTTTCCATCCAGAAAAGAGAGGAGAAACCAACTTAGAGTGCATGGTTGCACGATCAAGGGAGCTTGGTCTGACTTTCCTCGACATGAACAGCTATTTTCTGAAACTGAAAGACACCTCCCGCTACCCGTTGTTTCCGCGTTATGGAATGCATTGGAGCCTTTATGGTGTTCCCTTTGCAGTTGACACGCTGGCCAGAACGATTGAGCGGCTGACGAATGCTCCACTGCCGAAATTTTCGATCAATCCGCTCATCCCATCCCCGGTTTCCATCGGCACCGACAATGATATCGGCGAATTGCTGAACCTGGCTTGTCCACTGAGGCCAACCCCCTGCGTGTATCCAACCATTACCTTCGATACGACTATCCCAAGATCCTTGTCGGCGCTGGTGATTGCCGACAGCTATTACATCAACATCGCCGAAAAATATGGTCGTAAATTATTCAAATCACAGGATTACTGGTACTACAACAAAAAGGTGTATCCCTGGCAAAACCAGAATCCTCCGCCGTTGGTCGATAAAACCAATCTGCGCGAGAAATTGAAACAATACCGCGTCATCCTGC
>DYQT01000123.1 GCA_020719165.1 Draconibacterium orientale
GAGCTCACCGCCAAGGTTAAGGCCAATGTCAGACTTGGGTCAAACGGGCGTTTGGCCGATTCAACACTGATTGGCGACTCGCTCACCTACCATTGGATTTCCGATCAAAATGTTGCCACCTACCTGATGGTCATCTCATCAAAGGTGAATTTTCAGCTGAACATTGGTTATTGGCATAAATTAAGCAACCCGGCCGACAGCATTCCTTTACGGTATTATTTTAACCCCGGAGAAAATCCATCTGCAATTATGGCGATCATGCCAGCTATGACAACATGGTATTCTCAAAATTTCATCGAACATCCCTTTGATAAAAACGGTTTCGCAACACTGAACGAAGATTTTGCATGGGGAGGCATGGAGAATCAGACCCTTACGAGTTTGTGTCCAAACTGTTGGGGTGAAAGCCTTGTGGCACACGAATTCGCTCATCAATGGTTTGGCGACATGATTACATGCAGTACCTGGGCTGACATATGGCTAAACGAAGGGTTCGCAACATGGTCGGAAGCCTACTGGTTGGAAAGTTATGCCGGTTATATCGCCTACAAAAACGATATAAACTCCGATGCGAGCAGCTATCTCGGAAGCAACCCCGGCTGGGCCATCTCAAATCCGGAATGGGCCATAACAACACCACCGTCCAATACTTTGTTTAACTATGCCATTACCTATGCCAAAGGCGCCTGTGTATTGCATCAATTGAGATATGTTCTCGGAGATTCTCTGTTCTTTCAAACGATTAAAACCTATTGCGCCGACACCAATCTGAAATATAAATCTGCCACAATACCCGACTTTGTTGCAAAGGTCAATGAGGTTGCAGGTGCCGATTACAACTGGTTTTTCGACGAGTGGATTTATCAACCGAATCATCCGGTATACCAGAACTCTTATAATTTTGAAGATCTGGGCAATGGAGAATGGAAGGTTAATTTCTTCATAAACCAAATTCAAACCAACGCCCCATTTTTTAAAATGCCAGTTGAAGTTTTGGTAAGGTTTACCGATACCTCTGATACGACCTTTCGCATCATGAATGATATGAATGCACAATTGTTTTCATGGACATTCACCAAACAGCCATTCGTTTTTAAGTTCGACCCCGACAAGCAGATTGTTTTAAAAACCGGTACAACCCTGGTTGGCATTCAGGAAGAAACGCTGCAAAATACCCGCGCAAATCTCGCACAAAATTCCCCGAATCCTGCCGGCAATTACACAAAGATCAAATATGAAATTGAGAATCAGTCATATGTTCAACTGGAAATTACCGACATGCTTGGGGTGGTGTTGATGAAACCGGTAGATAAACTACAACCGGCTGGTCAGTATGAAACAACCATTGATTGCTCCGGACTTGCCGCAGGAAATTATCTGTATAAACTCTCTGCCGGAAATAACCGTCAGGTTAAAAAAATGGTCATTATCAAATAGAGAAATATGAAGTCGCTCATCCTTTTGGCCCTGACACTGGCCTCAATAGTGGCATCATCTGTAAGCGGGTTTTCGGCTTTGATCAAACCGGCTGATACTGCTCGCTATTACACCAAACACAGTTACGATGTTTTACAGTATAAACTTGATATCAACCTTTATCAGTGCTATACAACTCCGTTCCCCAGAACATTCAACGCAACCGAAGTGATCACCTTTAAAGTTGACTCCGTGTTGAATTCTGTTCAATTAAATGCCAACACTGTCTCTCTGCAGATTGATTCTGTCAGTATGGCAGCCGTCTCATTTACCCATCTGACCAATATTCTCACGGTTTTTCTCGACAGAATCTATCAGCCGGGCGAGATTGTGAGCATCCGGATTTATTACAAACATAAAAACACCAACGACAAGGGATTTTTCGTATCCACCGGCTATGTTTTCACCGATTCGCCACCCGAAGGTGCCAGAAAATGGCTACCTTGCTGGGATCGGCCCTCCGACAAAGCAACCTGGGATTTGGTGGCCCGTGTCCCATTGACCGCACGGCTTGGTTCAACAGGTTTCCTTGCCGACTCCGTAATTGCAGAAGATACGTTAAGCTACCACTGGGTCAGCAATATCCCTGTGTCGACATACCTGATTACCATCACCTCATACATTAATTTCCAGGTTCACACAAAGTATTGGCATAAGCTGACAAATCCGGTCGACAGTATCCCGGTCAGGATCTATTATAAACCTGGTGAAAACTATTCTGTTATCGATAGCATCATCAATCCGGTAACCAATTTTTTTTCAGAGAAATTCGGGGACTATCCTTTTGAAAAAATCGGTTTCGCTACTTTAAACAGTTCATTTCCATGGGGCGGAATGGAAAATCAAAGCATGGTAAACCTGATGCCCGGCGGATATAATGACCCTGACTTGATTGCCCATGAACATTCGCATCAATGGTTTGGCGATTTAATCACCTGCGGAACATGGGCCGACATATGGTTGAATGAAGGCTTTGCTACCTATTGCCAAAATCTATGGGTTGAACATGATGCAGGATACGATGATTACAAGGCAAGCATGAATACATTGGCCAATTATTACCTTGGGCACAATCCCGGCTGGCCATTGTATCATCCCGAATGGGCAATCATCACGCCAAATGGCAATACTTTATATAATCAGGCGGTTACCTACAATAAAGGCGCATGTGTTCTGTTCCAGCTAAGATATGTCTTGGGAGATGATGTTTTTTTTAAGGTGATGAAAGATTATGCAACCGACACAAACCTGATGTTCGGTAATGCCTTCACAACTGATTTTATTAGCACCGCGAACGAGACATCAGGTCAGAATCTTGATTGGTTTTTTAATGAATGGGTTTATCATCCAAACCATCCGGTTTACCAGAACACCTTTGAAATTGACAGTTTGGGAGAGAATTTGTGGAGAGTGCCTTTCGTGTTAAACCAGACACAGATCAACACGGTCTTTTTCAAGATGCCTGTTCAGATTATGGTCAGTTTCAGCGATGCAACCGACACCGTCGTACAGGTTATGAACGATGTAAATCACCAGGAATTTGCCTTTACTTTTGCGAAAAAGCCAGTAAATCTTGTATTTGATCCCTACCGGAACATTCTCCTGAAGCAGGCTGTAACCATTCTGGGAATTAAACCTGTTTCTCCAAAAAACGGATTTAAACTTCATCAGAATGAGCCCAACCCATTCTCAACATCAACGAGGGTTTCATACGAAGTTGGGGCGGAAGAAAAAGTGGCCATTTCAATTTACGACAGCAATGGAACATTGGTGAATAGCCCTGTAAATCGTATTCATACGCCGGGGATGTACCGATTTGATTGGAATAACCTTGACTTCTCTACCGGAATATACTATGTAAAAATGGAGGCAGGAAGCTTTACGGAAACAAAAAGAATGTTGATTGTTAAATAATTACGATCAGTGTAAAAGAATCAACCTACTTTTTATAGTTTAAATCGAGTGGTGTTTTTACCTGCTCCTGAAGCAATGCCAAGTCTTTAATTTCACTCATCTCATCGATAAAGTGGAACGTGAGTCCTTGAACATACTCCGCTTTGATCTCCTCAATGTCTTTTTTATTCTCCTTGGATAAAATTATGTCTGACAGGTTTGCCCTTCGTGCTGCCAGCATTTTTTCTTTGATCCCTCCTACCGGTAAAACCTTTCCGCGCAAGGTTATTTCACCAGTCATGGCAAGACGTTCACGCACTTTGAACTGGGTAAATGCAGAGGCTAATGCAGTAAACATGGTTATGCCAGCCGATGGTCCGTCTTTGGGTGTTGCCCCTTCAGGAACATGAACATGAACATTCCAATTCTGAAAAACTCCCGGATCAATTCCAAAAGTTTCAGAATGTGCTTTCAGATATGCCAGTGCAATTGATGCAGATTCCTTCATTACATCCCCAAGATTTCCTGTCAGGGTGAGGTCTCCTTTTCCCCGGCTCAGACTCACCTCTACAAAAAGGATTTCTCCACCGGCCATGGTCCATGCAAGTCCGGTTACAACACCGGCCACCTCGTTGGAAATATACCTGTCAGCCTGAAAAATCGGGATACCCATGATTTTTTTGAGGTCGGCAACAGCAAGTTTCTTATTAAACTTTTCATTGGAAACAATGGCTCTCACTTTACTTCTGATAATTTTCGCAATGCTTTTCTCCAACATGCGAACTCCCGACTCACGCGTATAATCTTCAATAAGTTTTGTGAACAACTCATCACTGAATTGAAGATGAGATTTTTTAATGCCATGTTCCTGAAATAGTTTGGGCAACAAGTGCCGCCTGGCAATTTCAACCTTCTCCTCAACCAGATATCCCGGTATGTCAATTATTTCCATGCGGTCGCGCAGTGCCGGATGAATCGTGTTCAACGTATTCGCAGTTGCAATAAACATGATCCGGGAAAGATCATACTCAATTTCAAGGTAATTATCGTAAAAAGAACTGTTTTGCTCAGGATCAAGTACTTCGAGCAATGCCGCCTGTGGATCACCATTAATATTCATCCCCATAACCTTGTCGATTTCGTCCAGAACAAAAACAGGGTTTGAAGATTTGGTCTTTTTCAGGCTTTGCAAAATCCGGCCTGGCATCGCGCCAATGTATGTTTTACGGTGACCACGCAATTCCGATTCATCACGGAGCCCTCCCAACGACATCCGCGTATATTTTCGTCCAAGCGCCCTTGCAATACTTTTTCCAAGAGATGTTTTGCCGACACCCGGAGGGCCAACAAGACACAGAATCGGCGATTTCAGATCGCGCTTCAGTTTGATAACAGCCAAATGTTCAATGATACGTTCTTTAACCTTTTCCAACCCAAAATGATCCTCATCGAGAACCTGCTGGGCATGGTGGAGGTCAAGGTTGTCCGGGGTAAAATCGCCCCAGGGAAGTTGTACCAGCGTTTCGAGATAGTTGGTTTGGATCGAATATTCGGCAGCCATCGGATGCATTCGCTGGAGTTTACTCATCTCCTTTTCAAACACGTCGGAAACCTCTTTTGACCATTTTTTTTCCTTGGCCATTTCCCGAAGGGCATTGATTTCCTGGGAATTGGGACTTCCACCCAGTTCTTCCTGAATGGTTTTAAGCTGTTGATTAAGCAGAAAGTCGCGTTGCTGCTTATCCATGTCTGTTTTTACTTTATTCTGTATATGCTGTTTCAGGTCGGCAACCTGAAGTTCTTTTGTTAACAGCGTGAGCACATGATTGGCGCATTCATTCAAATCGGCAACCTCAAGCAGTTTTTGTTTCTCGTTTAAATCAACATTCAGATTCGAGGAGATGAAATGAACAAGAAATGAAGGCGATTCGATATTTTTAATGGCAAAAGCAGCTTCTGAGGGAATATTGGGCGACTTGGTGATTATCTGGATTGCCAGGTCTTTCAACGAGGCGATGAGTGCATTGAACTCCCCGTTGTCGGCAGGTATAACTACCGGGGCATCGAAAGCTGAAACAGAAGCCATGATGTAGGGCTCAGACTGGATCATTTCATTGATGGCAAACCGCCGCTTTCCCTGAATGATGGCCGTGTTGCTGCCGTCGGGCATTTGTAAAATTTTTATAATATAGGCAACCGTTCCAATTTTGTTCAAATCATCAAATTCAGGATCTTCTATGTAGGCATCCTTTTGAGCAACCACTCCAATGGTGCGGCTTCCCTTGTAAAACTCGCGGATAAGTTTGATAGATTTATCGCGACCAACTGTAATGGGTATAACCACTCCGGGAAAAAGCACGGTATTGCGTAGGGGCAGAATGGGGAGAATCTCAGGAACCTCCTCGGTGTTCATTGTTTCTTCATCCTCGGAGGACAATAAAGGAATAAATTCAGTTTCCGAATCGATTAAATCAGAAAACATCAGAGCGTTGTGTTCCATTAGATTTTGCATTTTTCAAACAGACAATATATCAGATATCCTGATAAAATTCCAGGGAAACCGGGTATGACAATAAATGTGCCACGAAACAGGCTGGTATGCCGTTACAGGAATTTGTTTTTCAGGGTAAGATTGTAAACGCTTGTGAGGAGATCCCTTTCAACGTCATCAAAAGAGCGCCGACGCCGTTTGAAAACAATTTCAGCCACCTCCATCGCCTTTTTAATACTGTAGTTGGTATGGCCAGCCGTGCCTCCCCAGGTAAAAGAGGCAATGAAGTTTCGCTGGAAACCAGAGCCAAAGATATTTGCGCTCACTCCGACGACGGTTCCGGTGTTAAACATGGTGTTAATGGCACATTTCGAATGATCCCCCATAATTAATCCACAAAATTGCAAATGTGTGTTAATAAAGGTTTGCTTGCCGTAACTCCATAGCCGAACGTGGTCGTAAGTGTTTTTCAGGTTTGAGGTATTGGTATCCGCTCCGAGATTGCACCACTCGCCGATAACCGAATGACCGAGAAAGCCATCATGTGCTTTGTTTGAAAATCCAAAAAGGACAGAGTTATTAATTTCCCCTCCAACACGACAATAGGGACCAACCGTGGTTGCTCCGTAAATCTTTGCTGCCATTTTCACCTGCGCACCCTCGCACAAAGCGAACGGCCCCCTGATGGTTGCCCCCTCCATAATTTCGGTATCCTTGCCGATATATATCGGACCGGTAGTGCCATTCAGAATGGCGCACTCCACTTTGGCCCCTTTTTCAACAAAGATATTTTCAGCGCCCAAAACTTTATTCGTTTCGCTCAGCTTTTGGGATTTTCTGCCTTTGGTAAGTAACTCAAAATCTTCTTTTAAAGAAATTTCATTCTTTGAAAATATTTCCCAGGTATGGTTGATTTTTATGGGTGCTTCAGATATTTGAATTTCCTCGATGCCGTCGGATGCTGCATCACCAATGCTATCGAGCTCCTCTTCGGTGATATGCAAAGCGATGATGGTATCATTATAAACAACGGTCTGGTTGGGCTTCAGGTGTTTAATGGCCTCAATAATTTCGGCATTTGGACAAATAGAGCCATTTATCAGTACATTTTCGGCCATTTTCACAATGGGAAATTTGCCGCTAAGATAGCTGTCGGTCAGGGTAGATGTGGGTGATTTGAGGTGTTTTTCCCATTTTTCACGAATTGTGAGAATACCAACTCTGATATCTGATACCGGGCGGGTAAAGGTGAATGGCAGCAGATTTGTTCTGACTATGCTTTCATCAAACAGAATGTAATTCATTTTTAGAAGAATTAGTGCAATGGTTATACCTCAGCGGTTCTTTCTGCAAATTTAGAAAATATAATAAACAAAAAAAGAGCCTCAGTGAAAAACGGAGGCCCTTGAACGAATATTGTAGGTTGGGATTATTTTGCTGCAGCGTTTCGGTCAATATGTTTCTGATATCTGCTTTTAAATTTATCAACACGCCCTGCTGTATCAACAAGTTTCATTTTCCCTGTGTAAAAAGGATGTGAGGTGTGAGAAATTTCCAACTTTATAACCGGATACTCCTTGCCATCTTCCCAAACAATGGTTTCCTTGGTTTTTACTGTCGATTTCGAAAGAAAAGTGTAATCGTTTGACATGTCTTTGAATACAACCAGTCTGTAGTCTTTCGGATGAATATCTTTTTTCATTGCAATGAGGTATTTTTATGAGGGTGCAAAATTAATGATTATAAATTGATTTCCAAAGAATTTTTCTTATCAATTTCAAGAAAGTAAAAACTCCATGGTATCAACCCGATCGGCATAATCCCATAATGCCGGATTCTGCCCTTCTCCCGGCCTTGATGTTGTTGGATTGAAACCCATCTTACTGATTACACATTGAATGGATTCCATGCTTTTCAGCAAGCTGTTGAAAACGGACTCTTCATGATCATAATACTCATAGTGCAGTATTGCAATTCCTGAAGCAAAGGCACTGTCTTCTTTCAGCAGCAAAAACCCCGTATCAATGAACGGCACCTGACTAACCAAGAATATCGACTTAAAGTAATCATAGTTGTTCCTGTATTTATGATGGTCAGCGTAAGAGTCAAATTTACCCAGGGCCTGAATCAAGTTTGAAAAATCATACCCACGCGGCACATAAATTTTCGATATGCTCCGGCATCCCAGACCAAAAAACAGCATGATATCATCGGCGATGTTTTTAAGTTCCCCGCTCGTTTCAAAACCATTCAGCACCGCCACGCTGTTGCGGTTCTTTCGGATTATATGTGGATACCTGCCAAAATAAAATTCAAAATAACGGGATGTATTTGAATTGCCGGTGGCAATAATGGCATCGAAATTCTCAAGCTTTCCTGAAGTAAAAGAGAAATAATTATTCCATTCAGGCATATACGCCGATAATAGTTTCGCCATTACAGGAATAAGCTGGTCGTCAGATGATGACAGTTTAGCCAGCAGTTTGTGACCTGAAACCAAAATGCACAGGAAATCATGAAAGCCAACGGCAGGAATATTGCCGGCCATGACAACCCCTATTGTTTTTTTTTCGGTGACAACCTGAATTCTTTCGGCATAAGGCGCAATCCATTGATTCAAATTTTCAGTTGTCAATATCTGTCCCAGATTGTTTAATGCGATCGTGATGCTTTCGGGTGTGAACCAGGGGTTTCGTAAAAATGCCAAACGGGCAGCTTCCACCAGCGGAATGATGTCTGAATCGGGGGAATTCGGGTGGTATCGGCGCAACCCGGATCCCAGGATTTCAAAAGATTTTATTCGGTCGGCCAGATTCATTCCCTTATTTTTTTGCAAAGGTAGTTCAATAACCAAGATTTTTGAATTTTTCCAACGGTAGAATCAGCATACAAACATGGAAGACGTCTATATTGTACTTACCTTTGTCTGGTCGTTATAATTCTCATGTTACAAGTGAATTCCACAAACGTATGCTGATCCGATTCATTGCATTCGCCCATATGATTTTGCTGATCTCCGGAAATCAACATAAAGTTTCCGGACAGCAGTTTCAAAACCTCCAGCAGGCTGAAGACACCCTCAGAACCATTTTGTCATCCATAAACCTTGCTTCCGATGACAGCATGAAAGCCATCTTCAATCAAAAATATTCAGCCACTCTTTTGGCGGCCCTCCAATTGCCATCGGCAGATACCTATCCTTTTGATTCGTTGAAAACAATGGTAAAATTAACCGCTCCCGACAACAAGTTCAGGGTTTTCCAATGGAATCTGCCAACAGCCGACCGGATGAACCATTACTACGGGTTTATAAAAATGCTCAACCGGGAGCCCCCGCTGATTTACCCTCTGGTTGATAAATCCGATTCGATACCTTCGCCTGAAACATCTGTTCTTAACAATAAAGAGTGGTTTGGCGCTTTATACTACAAAGTGGTGCCTGTAACGACATCAACGGGGAGTACTGTTTATACCCTGCTTGGATGGGCGGGAAAAAACGCCCTTATCACGCAGAAAGTCATTGAAATTCTTTCATTTGATGAAAACGACCAGCCCCATTTCGGACTAAGAATTTTTCCTGAGTTTGAAGGAGGGAATAATACCCGGATTATATTCCGTTTCTCAGCATCAACATCCATGTCGCTGAAATATGAGAAGCAGATTATTTCTTCAAAAAAGTACTGGAACAGCAAGAAAAAGGTGTTTGAATATTCACAGGATGAAACTCAGATGATTATATGCGACAGAATGGAACCGCCCGATTCACGCATGGTTGGGCTGTACCAATTTTATCATGCTGCGGGCGACATATATGATGGTTTTGTGTTTAAACATCATGCATGGACCTACATAGTTGGAATTGATGCCAGAAATAAATAATGAATCATATTAATATTTTTGTGATTTTCATTTAATTTTGCTTACTTTGTTTTCTTATTATTGCAGTACTAAATTCAACATCGGAGATCTAACTTAAAACCTTTATTTTATGAAAAAGTACAATTTTAACGCAGGCCCTTCAATCCTCCCTCAAATCGCCATTGAAAACTCAGCCAAAGCTGTTCTTGACCTTAATGGTATTGGTTTATCATTGCTTGAAATTTCACACCGCAGCAAAGATTTTCAAGCCATTCTGGATGAAACAGTCGCTTTGTTTCATGAACTGCTCAGCATACCGGCCGGATATCAGGTGATTTTTCTTGGAGGAGGCGCCAGTATGCAATTTTGTATGATTCCTTACAACTTTTTAAACAAAAAGGCCGCCTACCTCGAAACCGGTGTATGGGCTCAAAAAGCCATCAAAGAGGCAAAGTTTTTTGGCGAAGTCAACGTTGTGGCATCTTCATCGGATAAAAACTTCTGTTACGTCCCAACAGGTTATACCATCCCGACAGATGCGGATTATTTCCACATTACAACCAACAATACTATTTACGGGTCAGAAATACGACAGGATATTGACTGCCCTGTTCC
>DYQT01000015.1 GCA_020719165.1 Draconibacterium orientale
AATACCCAAATGGGAGAGTTGTTAATTGGTTTAGATCAATAACGAAAGGTATTATCTTGTTATCAGAAGTTTGAATAACTCAACATGATCGTCGGCGACAACTTTCAGAAAACAGATACCCTCCCGTGGATTTGACAGTTTTATTTCGTGTTTTCTCATGCCGCTGATTTGTTCCGCCTTGAGTCTCTCACCATGCATCCCGATAATCTCAATCGTTATGTTGCCATAGGTTTCACCCATCCTTTGTTCAAGGGTAAAATTACCTGCTGATGGATTCGGATAGATTGTAAAGATGCTGTTGGGCGATATGTCCGGCGGCGCTTCATCACCGGTATTCACAGCAGCAATCGAACCATCTTTAAACCCGCAACGTTCAGTTGAGGATATATAGCCATGCATGTATCCATTTAGTTTAACTTCAGTCCCGGTGAGCATTTTAATAACTTGCCCGGCAATTAGGGTTACGCTGCCGCCGGGTTGAACCGTAAAAACATTGGCTCCGCCGGCAAACGTAATTGTTTGGCTGGCATTGTAACAAGGAGTTGCCCCGGAACCTACACTTCCTGCAACGGTGATGTTCGCTGGAACATCGAGGAAAACGGTGACATTCAAACGGGCTGAACTCTCGCATCCGGCAATGGTTTGACTTGCGTAATAATGGGTGTTATCCAATAAAGGTACATTCGTTGCCAGGGCAGTTCCACCGGTTGAATTGGCGTACCATTGAATGGCTGTTCCCGATGCGGCAAGGCTGGCAACTGTCGCCCCGGAGTTGAAATATTGTATGGCTTCTCCCAAAGGTGCTGCTGGTGCTGGTGATGCATTGATAACAAGGTTCGCGGATGGGGAGGAGGTACATCCTTTCGAATCGGTGTAAACCCAGCTGTATGTTCCCGGGGCAAGTCCGGTTATCGGGGTACTTGTACCCGTTCCCGTCGAGGTGACTCCGCCGGGGGTTCTCGTTAATGTCCAGGTTCCGGTTGCCGGTAAATTGTTTATTATCACACTTCCGGTTGGTAAGGTACAAGTTGGTTGCGTAATTGTGCCAAAGCCCGGACTGCATTTTACTGCCCCGTTTACCCAATTAACGACATATTGTTCCGAATTATCGTCAAATATTTTCCGGGCAACAGGAGTGTTGCTCCATGAAATGTTACCCTGGCAAGCTTTCTTAACGGTGTAATTTTGCTTGAAAATTGTTCTAGGGGTGTCGAACGATGAACCGGGTGGCGGTGAACAGAGTATCGCAATTTTTGTCTTAATTCCCGACGGGTGAACATTGATCATGATTCCGGAACTCGGATTAAAATTGGTTGTGCTCACATAGGTAAGTACAGCAGTGTCGTAGTCAATGGTAAACTGATATCCGGATACCAATAATTCAAAGTCGGTAAGTGTGAAGGGAACAGCAACAGTAACTCCAACTGTAGCATTGGTGATGGTTTCAATAGTAGCAGTTTGAGCGGCAACATTCAGCAAAGAGCCGAAAATCAGCAAGATCATGATTAAAACTCGTGCTTTCATAGCAGTTGAAATTAAACGATTTCTAAAAAACAAGAACTTGAGAGAGCGCTTTTATGCCCAATGAAAAAACATGAACCCATGGGATTATTCAAAAAATCAGTTAAAGATACGCATGGATTTCCCTTTTTCCTCAAAAAAATGGAATAAAATTTTGAAATTCTGCAGACACTTCCAATTTCGGAAGGACTCAATCAGTCTTTTTGCCTGTCATTCTGAAGGAAATCCGGTGATAAGGCGTTATTCCATGTTCCCGGATGATATCCCGGTGTTTTTTGGATGGATAACCTTTATTTTGGTTCCATCCGTAAATCGGGTAATCGAGGTGGATGCCTTGCATGTATGCATCGCGATGGGTTTTAGCAAGCACTGATGCCGCGGCAATCGACAGGTATTTTTCATCTCCTTTCACAATACAAAGGTGAGGGATGCCGGGATATGGTTTAAATCTGTTACCGTCGATGAGTAGCATCTGCGGCATTGTAGTAAGTTTCTGAACTGCCAGATGCATGGCCAGAATGGAAGCATTGAGGATATTGATTGTGTCAATTGTTTCTGCGTTCACACTGGCCACAGCCCACGCGATTGCCTGATTCTCAATAATCGGGCGAAGCATGTCGCGTTGTTTTTCAGTGAGTTGTTTTGAGTCGGTCAGAACTTCATTCATGAAATCGCGCGGCAGCACCACGGCAGCTGCAAAAACCGGCCCGGCTAAACATCCGCGGCCTGCTTCATCGCATCCTGCCTCAATCAGGTTTTTAGTATAGTTGCCTAGGAGCATACTGTCGTGTTATTCTGGGTAACCCGGATCAAAAGGAGAAATTAATGGAACAAAAGGTTATGGATAAACAAGTTGTTAATTAAAACACCGAAGAAATAGATAAGGAGAATGGTTTCGGCCAATCGTGTTTTTTTTAATCCGATCAGCGTTCCCGTAATCACCATGGCAAGAGCGGGCATGGCTAATGCCGGGTGAAATATGGCCATTGATCTAGAATATACGAACGAGAGCAGGGTGAAAATAAGTGTCCAAAGCAATATATTTGTTTTCGACCTGATTTCGACCGTCTTCTCGGGGCTGATTCTGAACATGAAAATACCCCAAAGCGCCAGGAGTAAAATAAATCCGCAAATCACAAAAAAATCAACGTGAAATGGATTGGGGAAAACAAAAACAAGATTGAAAAAAGCGGGGTATTCGACTGCTTTTTCGATGAACTCATTGTGCCAGAAATACCAAACTGCCAGGTAAAGGTAGGGAGTCATGAGCCCAATAACTGCAGCCATCCATGCCCTCCAGTTTCCTGCACGGAAGATAAGAAAGCTGATAATCACAAAAACGAACCAGAAAATGAATGGCAGATAAAACATGCTGGCAATGGCTGTGAAAAATCCGGCCGCAAAGATGCGGTCGAGATGTTCGGGCCGGTTGTATGAAATAAGAAGATGATAAAGAATCAGGATCATAAACCCGAGGGCAACATTGATCGGGTTGAGGGTGAGCTGCTCGGGCAGGAAACTCATCATTACCAGGAATATTAAGGCAGATAGAGAAGAGTTTTTCAACACAAGCTCATGGCGGCTGAGAATACGGGTCAGCCAATAGGTTTCAATCAGTACCAGGAAAAAACCTGCGATGGAGGCCAAAAGGGGGAAATCACCCAAAATCAGGTAAAGCAAGGAGTAAAGCGGCACCGGACCTTCGGGAACCGGCATTCCGGGAGGGTTCAAAAATGCAGCTATCCAAAGCGAAATCCCCGTAATTCCGATTACGAGGTATTGTATAAAAAAGCTGGATTTGAAAAATTTTATGAACAAGACAAGGTCTAAGTGATTAATTGTTAAGTGTTAAGTAAGGTCGAAGCCGATGTCGTGACGGTATGTTTTTCCGTCATAGTTGATTAAAGAAATTGTATTATATGATTTTTTCAGTGCTTCATCCATGGTCAAACCCAGAGATGTTATGGCCATCACCCGCCCGCCCTGGGTGATAATTTCATCCGTTTCGGGATTTAACACGGTACCGGCATGAAAAACCATGCTGTCCGATACCAATTCTTCTCCGGTAATCACTTTCCCTTTCACATAGGCATCGGGATACCCCTGTGAAACAAGCATAACAGATGCGGCAAACCGCGGATCTGTATGGATGGTTTCTTTGTGAAGTGACTGGTTGGCGACAGCTGTAAACAATTGAACCAGATCGTTTTTTAGCCTGGGGATTACCGATTCTGTTTCCGGATCTCCAAGCCGGCAGTTATATTCAATCACATAAGGATTTCCATCAACATTAATCAGTCCGAAAAAAATGAACCCTTTGTATTCAATTCCATCTGTCTGCAGACCGGCCATGGTAGGCATAATCACCTGTTGGGTAACTTTCTGCATAAATATATCATCGGCAAAAGACACAGGAGAAACTGAACCCATTCCGCCTGTATTTGGTCCCGTGTCGTTTTCCCCTATTTTTTTGTAATCTTTGGCCTCGGGAAAGGTGACATAGTGAAGGCCATCAGAAAGAATGAACACCGAAAGTTCAATTCCGGTGAGAAATTCCTCAATGACCACCTTTTGCGATGCAGCGCCAAACTTTGAATCCATAAGCATGCGTGTAAGTTCGTCAACCGCTTCATCGATGGATTTGGAAATAACCACTCCTTTCCCGGCAGCCAATCCGTCGGCTTTTAAAACGTAGGGCGGATTGAGGGTGTGAAGAAAATCAACACCTTCACGCAGAGTTGACTTATCGAAAGTTTTGTGCCTGGCGGTAGGAATGCCGTGTCTGTTCATAAACTCCTTCGCAAAATCCTTGCTGCCTTCGAGCATTGCAGCCTGTTTTACCGGTCCGATTACCGGAACATGCCGGATATCAGGATCGGCCAGGAAAAAATCGTGAATGCCATTTACCAAAGGGGTTTCGGGCCCCACCACCACCATGTCGATATGATAGTCAAGTACGGCCTGTCTGATATCCTGAAAGTTGTCGGCCGACAATGGCAGGTTGGTTCCGGTTTTTGCAGTTCCTGCATTCCCGGGAGCGATATAGAGATTTTTAAGTAGCTGGCTTTGAGAGAGTTTCCATGCCAATGCATGTTCTCTGCCCCCTGAACCAAGAAGAAGGATGTTCATAAATTATGATGGTTTAGCAGCTTTAACCATTGATTCCCACAATCGGTTGGCCGTGTGCTGCCATGAGAACATGTCTTTGCGCCGGTGACCACGGAAAATGAGTTCTTCGCGGATGCTTTCATATTGATAAGCCTTGTAGAGCGCTTCGGCAATTGATTCGGGATCGAACGGATCGACGAGTAATGCGGCATCGCCTGCTACTTCAGGCATGGAGGTTACGTTAGAGGTGATGACAGGTACATCGCACCGGAAAGCTTCTATGATTGGAATGCCAAACCCTTCGAAATAAGAAACATAGGTGAGGGCAATGGCTGCGCCAAGCACTTTAGAAAGTTCGGAAATGTTGAGTCGTCCGGTGAAAATTACATCATCAGAAAAGACCATGCGGTTAAATGCCAGGTCGATGTCGCGGGTCCACCATTTTTTGGCTCCCACAATCAGAAGTTTGACATCCGATGGGTTTGATTTTTTAAAAAGGTCGAATGCACGAAAAAGGTTTACCAGGTTTTTGCGGGGATGCAGGGAGCCGATAAAAATGAAATAGGGCAGGCCTTCGCTGTATTCTCTGCGAATTCGCTGCTTTAACTCTTTTGCCAGAGGATGGTAGGCATCATTGGCTCCATCGTAAACTACATCAATCTTTTCGGGAGAGACATTATATTGCCTGACGATATCGGCCTTCGAAAATTCAGAAACAGTGGCAATCCGAACAGCTTTGTGAGCATACTTCGGGAAGTTTTTAAGATAATACCGGCGTGTCCAAAAGGGGATGTCTTGCGGATAGTGTTCGAAATTAAGGTCGTGAAAAACTGCCAGCGATTTCACCGGTGTTTTTAACGACAGGAATCCGTCCGGCGACAGAAACAGGTCGGGGTTGAGTCGTTTAAGCAGCTTTGGGATAACCAGTTCAAACCACGTATAGTAGAGCACCGGATGTCGGGCATGAGGATATTGAATGATCGGGGTGATGTTGTCGGAAAAAATAAATTCCGCATCATACTCTCTGTCGAAAATAAAATAAAAATGATGCTCTGGGTGTTGTGTGGTGATGCGTTTAAGAGATTCATAGGTAAACCAACCGATTCCTTCGAGTCTGTTCTGTATCAGCAGCCGGGTATTAACAGCTATGTTCATTAATTTTTCTAACTTTGTAGCAAATATCTGAATTTTTTTTGAGTTATAATAAAAAGTTACCGCTCCTGGCAACTTTTATTCTTGGTTCATGCAGCGGAAGTTCCTGACAAACCTGGGGTTACTCCTATTTTTAAATCTTCTCATAAAACCAGTATGGATTTTTGGGATTGACCTAACTGTGCAACGAATTGTTGGGGTTGGAGATTATGGGTTCTATTTTGTGATTTTGAATTTTTCATTTCTGTTCAATATTATCCTTGACCTGGGAATCACCAATTTCAACAACCGGAACATCGCCCAGCACAATCACCTTCTCAACAAACATTTCTCGGGGATCCTTGTCTTAAAACTTCTGCTTGGGCTTACCTATGTTATCATAGCATTTTTGGTGGCCTTGACATTGGGATACAATGCAGCTCAATTCAGATTATTAGGCTGGCTGGCTTTCAACCAGTTCCTGTTATCCTTTATTTTATATCTCCGGTCAAACATTTCCGGGTTTATGATGTTTAGAACAGACAGCATGTTGTCTGTGCTCGACCGTTTGCTGATGATTTTGTTTTGCGGCGTATTACTTTGGGGACATGTTACCGCTTCGGCATTCCGTATTGAATGGTTTGTGTATTCACAAACTGCCGCCTATTCAATTACTGCCGCTCTTGCATTTTTTATCGTTGTTAAAAAAGCGCGTTTCCGTAAACTAAACTGGAACTGGCCTTTTTTCCTGATGATCATCAAACAAAGTCTTCCTTTTGCATTGCTTGTTTTACTGATGACCCTGTACAACCGTTTAGACCCGGTTATGCTCGAAAGTTTATTGCCTGCTTTCTCCGGAGAACAGGTGGAAATTTTTGCGATGGTCAACCATCTCGACCCACTGGTTCTGGGCAATATGATGGCAGAAAATACCGGAAATTTTCAAGCCGGAATATACGCCAGCGGATTTCGTCTGCTGGATGCGGCAAATATGATTGCCTACCTTTTTGGGGTACTTCTGGTTCCCATTTTCTCGAAGATGATCAAGAAAAAACAACCGGTGGAGCATATGCTGAAACTGTCGTTCACATTGATCATAACACTGGCTATTATTGTCGGATTTGGCCTGTTTTTTTACAGTCATGAATTGATGGATCTGCTATATAACACGCACATTGAGGCCTCTACCAGGGTGTTTCGTTTGTTGATACCAGGCTTTGTTGCGGTATCTACAACCTACATTTTCGGAACTTTACTCACAGCTAATGGAAACCTCAGGCAACTCAATATCATTGCGTTTTTCGGTTTGGTGATCAACCTGATCCTGAATTACCTGCTTATTCCGCGATTCCTGGCATCCGGATCTGCTATTTCCAGCCTGGTTACTCAATTTACCATGGCCATTCTGCAGGTGGCAATGGTGCAGCGGATTTTTCAATTCAAAATCAACTATCGTTATCTGTTCACGCTGCTGGTATTTTTATTCGGAGTAATCGCTTTCAATATTTTATCGCGATTATTTGTCATAGAAATCCATTTTTTGCCCCGCTCATGTTCCTGGATGGGCAATTTTGGTTTGATGCTCCTTGCATCGGCGCTCCTGGCAATTTTTTTACGTTTGTGGAGCCTTGGGTCGCTCTTGAAAATATTGCGCGAAGACCGCTGATCATTTAGTCTTTCCAACTTTCCTGCTTTTGTGTTTTCCATATAATTCCATACCTTTGAAGCCAATTTTGAAAAGTCTTCTATGGCCAATGAAATGAAAAAAGATGAAGATTTCGATTCCTCAAATCTCGTAATCTTTCTCTACAAATGGCGAAAACCCCTGTTTATTGTAATGGTTGTTGCATTGGTAGGCTCCTGGTTTTTCTCGTCACCCTGGTTCATCACCCCAAAGTTTAAATCGACCGTAATCATGTTTCCTGCCAGCAGCAGTTCAATTTCCAAGTCGCTGCTGAATGAACAGTCGTTAAAAGGACAAGACATTACGGCTTTCGGTGAGGATGATCAGGCAGAGCAATTGCTTCAGATATTGAATTCAAACAAAATCCGCGACCGTATCATGCGGAAGTTCGATCTGATGAAGCATTACGACATCGACAGTACTTCGGATGTTAAATATTCCAACCTGTTTAAGGAATATGATAATAACATCGCGTTCAGACGGACTGAGTTTATGGCAGTCCAGATTTCGGTCTACGATAAAGAGCCTCAGATGGCAGCAGATATTGCCAATGCCATTGCATCTTTGCTCGACTCGGCGAAAAATGACATGATGAGGCAACGGTCAGTCAAAGGGTTTCAGGTGGTTGAAGCCGAATACAACGCCATGAAAGCGGAAAAAGACAAAATAGTAGATTCTTTGATCACGTTGGGCAGCCTTGGCGTGAATGATGTGGAGTATCAGTCGCAGGTACTCAACCAGCAGTTTGCGATTTCAATTATGAACGGAAACAGGATCGCTCAGGCTGCTTTGCAAAAAAAATTAGATGTGTTGGGTAAATACGGCGGTATATACATGGCGCTTAAAAACTCCCTTGAATTTAAAACTGAGCAACTTATTCTCCTTGAAACGAAATACAAGCAGGCAAAGGTAGATGCCGAGGAAAATCTGCCGCAAAAGTTTATTGTAAGCGATGCCTACAAAGCCGAGCGAAAATCATATCCGATGCGCTGGCTGATCATCCTTGTATCAACGGTCGCCGCTCTTTTCATGTCGATCATTGTGATCATGGTCATGGAGAAGATATCCGCCTATAATTCACACAAGAAATTTCAGCTGGGACAATCATAATATAAAATCCAAAACATGGACAGTTTTTTTAATAGCAGTAAGATTATAGACATTCTGGTAAAATGGAAGTTTCAACTGGTCGTGGTCGTGGTGGCTGCCATTCTGCTTTCCGTTTTGTTTTCCAGTCCGATATTTATCACCCCGCTGTACAAGTCAAATTGCTTGTTATATCCCTCCAATATTTCTCCATACTCCGATGAAAGTGAAACAGAGCAGTGTGTGCAGATTTTTCAGTCGAGGGATATACGCGATTCTCTTGTAAAAAAGTTCAATCTTGCGAAGCACTGGGGAATTGATTCGGCCTACACCCATTTTGAAAGCACCCTTGTTTGGGAATACAGCCAGCGGGTGCATGTGAATAAAACACCTTATGAAGCCGTGGAAATTGAGGTTCTTGACCAGGATCCGATTATGGCGCGCGATCTGATCAATGCCATGCTTGAGGCTTACAATAAAAAGATCAGAGCCATGCACAAAGAGAAGTTTGGTGAGGTTGTGATTAACTATAATTTCATCATGGGGGTGAAAAAAAATTACATGGACTCATTAAAAAGCAGGGCGATTGAACTGGGGATGAAGTACGGACTTCTTGATTATCAGGCCCAAACGCGTGAAGTGACCCGGGCATATCTGAGTACGGGCGGTGGTTCGGTGCGGTCGGCCGAAGCAAAGGCAATGAAGAAAACACTGGAGGAAAATGGTGGAGAAATGCTGCTGCTGGCGGAAATGATGCGTTCGGAATCTGATGCATTCAGCACTATGAAGATGGATGCCGACCGGGCCATCCTTGATTACAACCGCGATTATACCTATGTGAATGTGCTGAGCAAACCATTTGTGGCTGATAAAAAAGCATATCCCATACGGTGGCTTATCGTGGTGTTCAGCACCATGGCGGCTTTTTTCATGGCCATCCTGATTATCGGATTGATTGAACGCGGCAAATTCCGTGGCCTTTCAACAGAGGACAATGAAGGATAAAATTGCAGAAATAAATCGTTATCTTTTCGGCAGCAAACAGAAGATTACCATCCTTTATGTGCTGAGTGCGATATTTATCGGCTTGAATTGCTATCTCATATACAAGGAGATTTATTGGATGCTCTTTTTCCCGCTGTTTCTGGTGATATTGTATCTTTATTTTTATTCCCTTGATAAAGTTCTTCTGCTCATCACCGCCCTTACCCCTGTTGCCATAAACATCACTCAATTTGAATTTAACGTTGGGGTGTCCATTCCTTCGGAACCATTGATGTTTGGGGTTCTGCTGCTTTTCGTCATCAAAATGTTTTACAGCAATCAGGTTGATCAAAAAATATGGCAGCATCCCCTGACTATAATTATTGGTATCCAACTGATGTGGATGTTGATTACCAGCATCACCAGCGATCTGCCGATGGTCTCCTTCAAGCACCTGCTGGCAAGGCTATGGTTTGTTGTTCCATTTTATATTCTTGGAATTCAGCTTTTTAAAAAACGTTCTAATATTATTTTGTTTGTGTGGTGTTATGCGCTTCCCTTTCTTGGGGTTATTGCATACACAACTTACAATCACTCCCTGTGGGGGTTTGATGAGCAGGCAGGTCATTGGGTAATGGAGCCCTTTTATAATGATCATACGGCCTATGGTGTAACACTGGCGCTTTTCATTCCCATGTTTTTCGGCTTCAGCTTCAATTCGGGATATTCGAAAACCACCCGATTTGTCTCCTTCGTTGTGCTGGTTATTTTATTGATTGCCCTTGTGCTGTCGTATAGTCGCGCGGCATGGCTGAGCCTGGCCTTTGCCGTTGGCGTTTTGTTCATTGTGATTTTCAGGATAAAATTCAAGTGGATTTTGTTTGTGTCAATTATTCTGGGCACCATATTCTATCTTTTTTCATTTCAGATTCTCGACCGTTTGGAGAAGAACCGGCAAGGTCCTTCGGCAAATTTTATTGAACATTTGCGTTCAATCTCCAATATTTCGACAGATAATTCCAATCTCGAGCGCATTAACCGTTGGCAATCGGCCATGAGAATGTTTGAAGACCGACCGGTATTTGGTTATGGTCCGGGAACGTATCAGTTTGAATATGCGCCTTTTCAGCGGGCCAAAGAAAAAACATTGATCAGTACCAATGCCGGCGACAAAGGAAACGCGCACAGTGAATATATCGGACCGTTGGCCGAACAAGGCTTGCCAGGAATGCTGCTGGTGTTTTTACTGGTTGGTTCCTTCATCGTGATCGCCATGCGCGTTTACAGACATTCGGCTGAACGTGAGGTGAGGTTGCTGAGCCTTTCTCTGATGCTGTCGCTGTTAACCTATTTTTTGCATGGAGTCATGAATAACTTTCTGGATACCGACAAAGCGTCAGTGCCAGTTTGGGGTTTCCTGGCAGCAATCGTAGCGCTCGACCTTTACTCGCGGAAAGTGCAGCAAAAAAATTGAACGAGCCCAATCAGTAACAGAAGAGATGATTTGGGAAATCAGGATTGGAAGCGAAGTCAGAGTTTCTTCCCCCTGATGATATCGGGAAGTTTTTTTACCGCAGCGATCTCTTTCCACTTTGTGCGGGGATCGTCAACCGGGACTCCCCAATAGGTTTTACCTCCCTCAAGAGACTTATCAACGCCCGACATAGCCAGCACAATCGCTTTATTCCCTATTATGAGATCCTTATTTACTGATACGCGGGCCCAGAGAATCACATCATCTTCGATGCGTGTTACACCGGCAATGGCACAATGGGCGCCAATGAGGCAATTGCGTCCGATATAGGTATCATGGCCGATTTGCGTATGGTTATCGAGTTTGGTGCCAAATGAGATGGTGGTATCACCTGATACTCCTTTATCGATGGTGGTGCAAGCGCCCACCTCTACCTGGTCTTCAATAACCACTCTGCCGCATGATTCCAACTTTTTCCATCCTTGCAAACGGCGTTGGAAATAGTATGCATCAGCCCCGATAACAGCCCCGGAATGGATAATAACCTCATCGCCGATTACCGAATGGTCATAAATGCTGGCATTGGCGTGAATGATGCAGTTTTTTCCGATGGTTACATGGTTGCCGACAAAGGCACCCGGCTGAATTACAGTGCCTTCCCCGATTTCAGCCGATAAACTGATCGCAGAAAGAGCCTTTTCAAATGGTCTGAAACGAATGGCCAGTGAAACATAATCATCAAATGGTTTTTCACTGACAAGCAGTGCCTTCCCCGCCGGACATTCCACCTCTTTGTTGATAATGATGGTGGTAGCCTTCGAATTCAATGCTTTAGAATAATATTTGGGATGATCAACAAAGGTGAGATCACCCGCCTCCACCATGTGGATTTCATTCATTCCGTTTACCGGAAAATCCGGATCACCCACCAGTTTTGCTTTTAGCAGTGCCGCCAGTTCTGAAAGTTTTATAGGAGCCGAAAACTTCATAGGAAAAAAATTAAAAAAATTAAGCCTAACCCCGAACCGTTACAAAATCGTAAATCGTAAATCGTAAATCGTAAATCATCCCTATGCCTTTACCCGTTCAGCATACGCTCCGGTACGGGTATCCACTTTAATTAACTCACCTTCGCCGATAAAAAGTGGAACTTTAACCACGGCACCAGTTTCAACAGTGCTGTCTTTCAGGGTGTTGGTTGCCGTGTTTCCACGCATTCCCGGCTCGGTGTACACAATTTTCAGGGTAACAAATGGCGGGAGCTCGCAGGTAAGCGCAGTTTCAGTGTCGGCATGAAACAGAATCTCAATCTCCTGTCCCTCTTTTAAGAACTGGGGTGCATTGATGAGGCTTTCAGGGATGTAGATTTGCTCAAAAGTTTCGGTATGCATGAAATGGTAATCGGTGTTTTCCTTGAAAAGATATTGGTATTTTCTACGTTCAACCCGGGCAATTTCGAGTTTAGCTCCCGAATCAAATGTGTTGGCAATGACCCGCCCGTGTTTAAGGCTTTTCAATTTGGTACGGATGAATGCCGGACCTTTTCCGGGCTTTACATGTTGAAATTCCACGATACTGTACAAGTCATTGTTGAATTCGATGACCAGACCATTTCTGATATCTGCTGTTGTAGCCATAAATGTATTTTGATGATTGATTTTAAAAGGGCTGCAAAATTAGTTAAAAATCTTGGATTAAAAGTCTTATTTTTGCCGCTCCATTGGAAATTCTGGAATACAGCGGCGAATGAAACAGCTTTTAAAACGACTCTTATCCTTACTTCATATTTCGGTGACCCGTAATCAGAAATATGACGCGTACACGCTTAAAATTATTCAGCGCAGTTTGAAACCCGGCTCCAATTGCATCGATATCGGCTGCCATAAAGGAGAAATTCTCGACCGGATGCTTGCTGGTGCCCCCGATGGAAAAAAAATTGGTTTTGAACCAATCCCTGAGTTATACAAATATCTGACCGATAAATATTCTGAAGATCCCAGTGTCATTATCTATCCTACTGCCCTTTATGACCAGGCCGGAACTACCTCATTTCAGCATGTACTCAATGCCCCGGCTTACAGCGGAATCAAAAAACGCAGATATGACGGGAAGCATGTTGATATTCATCAGATTACTGTAAAAACCGATTTGCTCGATCATTTCATTACAGATGACCTTCAGATTGATCTGATCAAAATTGATGTGGAAGGGGCAGAGTTCAGGGTAATGAAGGGTGCCGTTGCCACCCTTAAACGTTGCAAACCTGTTGTGGTATTTGAGTTCGGGCTGGGCGCTGCCGATTTCTACAACTCTGACCCTGTAGAACTGCATCGCTTTTTAACCCGTGAATGTGGTATGAAAATCTCAACATTAAAAGGTTACCTTCATCAATCTCCATCCCTCTCCGAAGAGCAATTTTCTGCTATGTTTGCGAAAGGCAGTGAATACTATTTTGTTGGACATCCATAGACGGGACGCGTGACGTGTGACGCGTGCCATGTGATGCGTGACGCGTGACAAGGGATTTGGGACACGAATTTTTTTCAGGGCTATTTTTTGAAATCTTCTATATGCAGTGATTTGCTCGCAAAAGCCGATTCTGTTTGATGGAGATTTGAGCAGATGATCACGGTTCTGTTTCCGGCAAATTGTTTTATCAGTCCAAGATACCAATCGACCCCATTGGCGTCGAGATTCATGGTGGGTTCGTCGAGCAGCAGGATGGGAACCTCGCTGCAGATGGCAAGGGCAAGTTTTAAGCGTTGCTTCATGCCCGACGAAAACTGGCGGATTTGCTTGTGTTTCATGGCAGGAAATTCAAGCAGGCCGGTAACGGTTGAAATGTCAAGACCGGGGAGAAATCGTTTAAAGGAGAAGTGAAACTCAATCATCTCCTTCAGGGTAAAATCTTCAATGATTTCAAGGTAAGGGGCAACCATAGCCAGGTAATGAAAAATTTGATCGCCCGGGATGATTTTTCCATCATGGATATAACTGACGCTCCCGATGGTAGGATGCAGGTTGCCGGCGATTACCTGCAAAAGGGTAGATTTCCCTGAACCATTCCGGCCAAGGATGGCCGAAACAGAATTTTCTTCAAAAGAGAATGAAACATCGCGGAAGATCCATTCCGTGTTGAATCTCTTCCCAATCTGTTCAAGTTGAATTTTCATTGTGCTGGTTTGCCTGGCCAACAGGGCAAACGATTCAGGTTTAGGTTTATTTTTCCCTCATCTTCGAGTAGCCCTTCATAATTCCCCGGCTCGAATTGGCAATAAATGAAAGAATTTCATCGCGTTCGGGTGTTGCTTCCACCTTGGCTTCAATAATCTCTACAGCCTGTGAAACATTATAACCTTTGATAAAGATAATTCTGTAGATTTCCTGAATTTTATTGATCACATCCGGTGAGAATCCCCGTCGGCGCAAACCGATTGAATTAACGCCAACATAGGATAGTGGATCTCTGGCGGCTTTGGTGAACGGGGGAACATCTTTGCCAACGCCTGTTCCACCCGCAATGATGGAATGTGTTCCGATGTGACAAAACTGATGCACAGGGACCATCCCGCCAATGATAGCCCAGTCGTCAACAATGCAATGACCGGCCAGCATGGCGGCATTTGCCATGATCACATTGTTTCCAACAACGCAGTCGTGGGCAATATGTACATAGGCCATCAGCAGGGTATTGTCGCCCACAACTGTTTCATAGCTGGCTTTTGTTCCGCGGTTGATCGTGGCAAATTCGCGGATAACCACATTGTTCCCGATTTTCACTATGGTATCTTCACCGGCAAACTTCAAATCCTGGGGAATGGCAGATATCACTGCGCCCGGAAAAATCTTGCAATTTTTCCCGATACGCGCCCCTTCCATGATGGTGACATTGGATCCGATCCATGTACCCTCTTCGATAATTACATTTTTATCAATAGAAACAAACGGTTCAATAACCACATTTGCAGCTACTTTAGCCTGCGGGTTAACATATGCCAATGGTTGATTCATAATCTGTTTATTATTTTCGCTGAATTTGTGCCATCATTTCGGCTTCCATAACAATTTTGTTGCCAACGTAGGCAACACCTTTCATGCAGATCAATCCCCGCCGCATCGGGGCGGAAAGTTGATTGAAGAAAACAAGGGTGTCGCCCGGCACCACTTTGTGCCGGAATTTAACACTGTCTATCTTCACAAAGAGGGTGGTGTAATTCTGCGGATCTTCAACCATGTTGAGGGCAAGAATGCCACCGGTTTGAGCCATGGCTTCAATCTGGATTACGCCCGGAAGTACCGGTTCGTCGGGAAAATGGCCGACAAAAAAGGTCTCATTGATGGTGACGTTTTTTACACCCACCACATAGTCTTTGCCCATTTCAAGAATTTTATCGATAAACAGAAAGGGTGGACGATGGGGAAGAATGTTTTTGATCTGGTTTATGTTGTATAAAGGAGTTTTATTCAGATCGAACTTGGGTCCCTCTTCGGGATGCAGCTCCTTTTTCATCTGCTTTTTGATCATCTTTGCAAACTGCACATTTGAGTAATGGCCCGGGCGGGTTGCTATGATGTGCCCTTTGATCGGCATGCCTACCAGTGCAAGATCGCCAATGATGTCGAGCAACTTATGCCGGGCAGGTTCGTTTGGGTATTGAAGTTCAAGATTGTTCAGAATTCCCTCTTTCAGTACCTCAACTCTTGGCTTGTTAAAAAGATGAGCCAGGTGGTCGAGTTCAGTGCGCGACATCTCCCGGTCAACAAAAACGATGGCGTTGCTGAGATCGCCGCCTTTTATGAGGTTGTTATTCAGCAGGTATTCAAGTTCGTGGAGAAAAACAAAGGTTCGGCAGGTGGCAAAATCATCTTTAAACTGGCTGAGATGATACAAATTGGCATTTTGTGACTGAAGTACTTTCGATTCATAGTCAATCATCACCGAAATTCTTAATTCACTGGAAGGGATGGCAATCATCTCGACCTTTTTTTCGGGATTCAGGTAGGTAATGTTTGAAGTAATCTCAAAATACTGACGCAACGCTTTTTGTTCAACAACCCCGACAGCTTGTAGCGCTTCCACATAAAACCTTGAGCTTCCATCGAGAATGGGGGTTTCTGATTGATTCAGTTCAATGATGGCGTTGTCGATTCCCAATCCGGCAAGCGCTGCCAGTACATGTTCAACTGTATCGATGCGCACCCCTTCATGTTCAATGCTGGTGCCACGGGAGGTGTCAACAACATGTTCAACATCAGCATCTACCAGGGTGCCGGTATTCAGGTCGACCCTGCGGAATTTATAGCCGTAATTTTCCGGGGCAGGCTTGAAAGTAAGAACCACCTCGTTGCCGGTATGAAGGCCTACCCCCGAAATGCTCACGGGAGCCTTTATCGTTCGTTGTTTTTCACTCATGCAAATTGTTCAGTTTTTTTTCTATGGAATAAACCTTTCTTACGATTTCGTCTAAATTGCGCCAATGGATAAAGTTGCGCCTGGCTTTGTTTATTTCAATAGCCGGAGCGCCAAGCATCATGGCTCCGTTGCGGGTGATACTCGCCTCGACCCCCGACCCCGCACCGATTTTTACATTGTCGGCAATTGTGATGTGCCCCACAATGCCAACCTGACCGCCAATCATACAGTTTTTGCCGATTTTTGTTGATCCGCTGATCCCGGTCTGAGCTGCAACAACGGTGTTTTCACCAATTTCGGCATTATGGCCCACCTGTATCAGATTATCGAGTTTAACCCCCCTCCGGATGATGGTAGAACCTAACGTAGCGCGGTCGATGGTAGTATTGGAGCCTATTTCAACATCGTTCTCGAGAATTACATTTCCCAACTGCGGTATTTTTTGATAGTTGTTGCCTGCTATCGGGGCAAACCCAAACCCATCGGAGCCAATCACCACACCCGAATGCAGGGTACACCGGTGTCCGATGATGCTGTCGTGATAAATTTTAACTCCGGGGTATATCACGGTTTCATCCCCAATGGTAACATTGTTGCCAATGAATACCTGCGGATGGATAATGACATTTTTTCCAATTGTTACATCTTTGGAAATTACTGAAAAGTCGCCTATTGAAATATTTTCGCCCAGCAACGCGGAGGTTGCCACCACCGTATGAGGCGATATGCCTGTAGCGCCCGTTTTCGACTGGTCGAACATTTCAAGCAGGGTGGCAAAGGAAGAATAGGCATCTGCAACCCGGATCAGTGTGCCGGGAACAACCTGTGTGGCAATGAAATCTTCATTGACTACAATGATTGATGACCCAGTAGTATAAATGAAGGGGGTGTATTTGGGATTTGCCAGGAATGTGAGTGTTCCGGGTGTTCCGTCATCAATCTTGGCAAGATTGGAAACTGTAACATCAGGGTTACCTTCAACGGTGCCTTTGAGAAACCCGGCAATCTGAGCTGCTGTGAATTCCATTAAATGATCTTCGTGACTAAAACTGGATTGAAAAGTTGCGCAATTTACCAAAAAATTCGTTAAGAAGTCACGTAAATCGCAAATCACAACTCACAAATTCAATTCAATTACACAACATCTTTGGGGTAGCATAATAAATATTTGCTCACGGTGGTTGGCATCACCGCATTATTGAGTTGTTCCGAAGCAGTTGAGATGTCAATGAGTTCATTAGATTTTCCTTTGATCATAATCCGCTCATGACGTGGGTCGTAAGCCTTGTTTTCGACTTTACCACATGTAAAATAGTATTCAGTTTCATCAGCAGACAAACGGTATTTGTCAATTGTTTTCATTTTAAGCCGTTCAACATATTCGGGATCGAACGGATTGGTCTGCATCTCGACTCTGAACAAGCGGCGGTTAACCAGATTGGTACAGAGGTTAGACAGTATAGGATCACTGTGGTTTGACCAAATTTTACAGGAGGTGAATACATCAAAATCATCGAGTTGTGCGAATAGGTCCAACCAGCTGGGGTTTGATTCAAAATCATGCCGGCTGGGATTGTTCCGCAGAAAAACATCAAAAGCGGGTGTTGCAAAGAGTAATGTTCCTCGTTCTCCCAAAAACTTTGCTCTTTTCAGCAGGTTAACCAACAACTGGTCGGCAGCAATCACCGTTTTGTGAAGATAAACCTGCCAATACATCAACCGGCGGGAGATCAGGAACTTTTCGATAGAATAGATTCCTTTGCCCTCCACAACCAGTTCGTCCTCACTCACCGTCAGCATCTTGATGATGCGATCGTAACTAATCACCCCTTCGGCAACACCGGTGAAGAAACTGTCGCGGGCGAGGTAATCGAGGCGGTCCATGTCGAGTTGACTTGAAACCAGTTGATGAAGAAATTTTTTCGGGTAGGTGTCATTGAAAATTGCATACGCAAGGTCAAGCGCTCCGTTAAACTGACGGTTGAGTTCGGCAAGGAAAAGCTTTGACAGATCTTCATGCGTAAGCTCCCTTACGATCGCAAGCTCGAGGGTGTGCGAAAACGGACCATGGCCGATGTCGTGCAGCAGAATGGCCAGGTTCAGCCCCCTTGCTTCGGCATCGGTAATTTCGATACCCTTTGACCTGAGCACCCCGATTGCCATGCCCATCAGGTGCATGGCACCCAGTGCATGTTGAAAGCGGGTATGCTGCGCCGAGGGGTATGTGTAGTGTGTGAGGCCCAGCTGCTTGATCCTTCGCAACCGCTGAAAGTAAGGATGTTCAATCACATCAAAAATCAGCGCATCCGGAATGGTGATAAATCCGTAAACAGGATCGTTGATTATCTTTTGTTTATTTGTCGTGTACAAAATCGCTAAATTTGTTAAAGAAATATAAAACCACACTGAATGCACAATAAAAACAAACTTACGACATTTATTTAAGCAAACAATATCTATGGATAAGATCGCAATTTTATGGGTGGATGATGAAATTGACCTTCTGAAACCACATATCATTTTTTTAAAAGAAAAGGGATATGATGTTTCAACCGTCAATAACGGGCACGATGCAATTGAAATGATAAAAACCAAGCAATTCGACATTGTATTCCTTGATGAACAAATGCCCGGATTATCGGGCATAGAAACCCTGATGCGGGTAAAGGTAATTTATCCGACGTTGCCAGTGGTGATGATCACCAAGAGTGAAGAGGAGAGCATCATGGAAGATGCCATCGGGTCAAGCATTGCCGACTACCTCATTAAACCGGTTAAACCAAACCAAATCCTGCTTTGCCTCAAAAAAAACCTGGAGAATAAAAAACTTGTAAGCGAGAAAACAACCCATCAATACCAGCAGGAGTTCCGGAACATCGGAATGGAAATCAGCAACCGTTTGAATTTTGAAGAGTGGACCGAAGTATATAAAAAGCTTACCTATTGGGAGTTGAAGTTGGGCCAGCTGATGGACGATGGCATGAATCAGGTGCTTAAAATGCAGAAGGATGAGGCAAACCAGGTTTTCTGCAAATTCATCGAACGCAATTATGTGGAGTGGATGTCGGGGAAAGGAACTAATAAACCTGTTCAATCTCACACACTTATCAAGGAAAAAGTGTTCCCGCTGATGAACGACAATAAACCAACCTTTGTCATTCTCATCGACAACCTCCGTTTTGATCAGTGGAAGGTTTTACAGCCGATTCTTGAGGATTATTTCAGGGTGGAGAAAGAGGAGATTTATTACAGCATCCTTCCATCGGTGACGCAATATGCCCGAAATTCAATGTTTGCCGGCCTTCTCCCAACCGACATTGAGAAAAAATATCCCAAATTATGGGTCAATGAAGATGAGGAAGGCCCTAAAAATAATTTTGAAAGTGAGCTTTTAGGTGAATTGCTCAAACGCTATGGCCGCGATGTAAAGTATTCATACTATAAGGTGCTGAATCAAACCTATGGCAAAAAGCTGGTTGAACTCATGCCAAATTTGATGGTAAATAAACTCAATTTCATCGTTTACAACTTTGTGGATATGTTGTCGCATGCCCGCACTGAAATGGAGATCATTCGCGAATTGGCCGACGATGAAAAGGCTTACAGGTCGCTGACAGTCAGCTGGTTTCAACATTCTCCGCTGATCGAAATTCTGAAATATCTGGCAGAAAAGGATGTAAATGTTGCCATCACCACCGATCATGGCTCCATCAGGGTTGATAACCCTGTTAAAATTCTTGGCGACAGAAATACCAACACCAACCTGCGGTACAAAACCGGAAGGGCATTGAAATACGAGCACAACGAAGTGTTTGAGGTGCGTAATCCGTCGGATGTTTTTCTTCCAAGGAGCACCGTCAATTCTTCTTTTGTTTTTTGCCGCAGCAACGATTTCTTTGCCTATCCCAACAACTATAATTACTACGTTAATTACTACAAAAATACATTTCAGCATGGAGGTATTTCGATGGAGGAGGTGATGATACCTTTTGTGACATTGAAACCCAAGTGATTGTTTTGAATGGTAAAACGAGAGAGGTGAGGGGTTACAGGTGGCAGATATTCATAGTCTTTGGACAGGTTCAGTTGATAATAGCATCTATTAAGACAGGTGAAACTTATAGTTAAATCGGAATCAGATCTTCCGCAGGCGGCAAAACAAATGCTGGACGAAAATCCGTCGGGCAGGATTTTTGCCTTCTATGGTCAAATGGGGGCGGGAAAGACCACCTTCATCAAGGCAATATGCTCCGAACTCGGTGTTTCTGATATCGTTCAGAGTCCGACATTCTCCATTATCAATGAGTATAAAACCTTGGCCGGAGAATCAGTTTTTCATTTCGATTTTTACCGGATCAGAAGTATCATTGAGGTTTTCGATATTGGGTATGAAGATTATCTTTACTCCGGTAATTATTGTTTTATCGAATGGCCCGAACTGGTCGAATCGCTGCTTCCCGAAAATACCGTTCGAATTTATATTTCTGGTCTTTCTGAACGGATTATCGAATTCAACAAGCATCAGGTTTCCTGAAGGTTGATTTTGTCAAACCCAGGTAAGTGCAAAACGCACATCATCGCTGCATTAAATAATCAATTTCTTGTATTTGTTGTAGAGAAAGGAAATGATCAGCAGCAAAACCCCCAGCGATACAAATACGATGGTTTTAGAAATGGTGTCAAGGAAGGAAATGTCATAAAGAAACAATTTAATCAGAGTAATAGCAAACAACAGGATGGCACCGATCCGCAGGTGTTTTTTCTTTTTCCAGATACCATATGCAATCAGAAGCATGGAATATACGCCCCATAAAATGCTGAGTCCAAGTTTATAGGATCCTTCTGATTTGAAAAGATCCATCCAGTTGATGAGTTCATTGCTTACGATTGTCAATAAGGCGATCTGCAGGAAAAAGTCGAATTCAACCGCCAGATTTATATTCATAAACTGCTGACTTACATATTCCTTAACGGCGAACAGGGCCACTCCCAGAAACACAAAAGAGATATATCTGATCACAATGTTAAATTCTCCGCGGTAAAAATACCCTGCATCAGCCTGGCTCAGGTAACTGTCGCGAAGTTCACCGATGGTGTAGAGCCCCATGGTCAGAAAAATGGCAATGGCAACGACATTCAATCCAAGGTTTACCAATCCCAGCAAGCTGCTTTTAAATCGCCGGGTATTTGCAAAGGAAAGGATGGACAAAAACAACAATGAATAATTGATGATCGAGAGGTAATTGTATTTTACGATGTTTGCGTTTTTTAAATGCTGCGGAAGCGTAAGATCTTTATTCAGCGTGATGACGGAGCTTTCGTAAATTTGATTCCAGAATGTCGATATCTCCAACACAAATGAAAAATACAGCACCATGATCAGCATGGCGGGAATAGAGAAACTCATCAGGCTGACCAGCCATTTGCGGGAATACAAAGGAGTAATGTAATGATTGTTGCTGTTCAGCAGATTAATGAAACCCAAGGACGCGATAAACACAGCTGATGTCAGAAAAAGTTTGTTGAATATGGGAATGATCCTGGGTTCAGCCATTTCATTGCCAAAAAAGTAGTAGTTACTCAGCCAATAGTAAATCAAGCTCCAAAAGGTCAGGAACATGAGCGGATATGAAATTAATTCATAGACTGTTGTGTTTTTTGTCCTGCCAATCCAGAACAGAAAAGCGACTTCAGCCGACCACAGCATGGTCACCCACTGTCCGTTCAGGCCGACAGGGACCGCGATGGTCAGAAAGGTCAGGGACAAACCTCCGGTAAAGTACATCAGGTTCCGGTCGCACTCTTTCTGCTTGTAGATAAACAGCCAAACCATGAAGTGTATCAGAGCGTTGGCAAGGGTGAACAGTCCAAGGGCTGTTTCTCCATATTCCTTTGAAACCAGGGCCGCATAGACGAGACCGTAAAAAACAGAAGAGTTTCCGAGAATCATCAGGATGTCTTCCACATTGAACAATTCCTTGTTCAGAAGCTTATAAGCCAGTCGGATAGTATAAAAAAGGATGAAAAAAACCGTGAGAAAAATCAGTGCCAGTCTGAAATGTTCCTGAGGCTGGTAGGATTGGGTGTACCAGGTAACAACGATGAGCCATGAAATAATAAATGACGAATAATAGAGTGATTTCCAGTATCTTTTAATGGCAATGATCAGAATTCCCGTATTAATCAATGCCATGTATGAGAAGAGGAAGGTCACATTCCCCGAATCATTGCTCAGCAGGAAAGGTACCGCATAAGCGCCTACCAGCCCGATGTTGGCAATAACCTGCTGGTTGTAACTGATGGCAGCGGCTACTGTGGCGATCGTTATCACAACCATCCAGGCAAAGGTGAGCCATAACGGTATCAGGTTATAAAATGAAAAAGCTGCAAAGGTTAAAAAATAGAGAATTGCCATGGCCCCGCTGAAAAGAACCGCGCTGAAGTTGTGGTATTGTTTTTTCAGAAATACTGCAAATCCAATCAAAGCAATCCCAACGAGGTATCCAAGGATGATCCTGGTCCATGGGCTGATCAGGTCGTGGTCGATGGCATATTTGGCTCCGATTCCAACCCCGATGATGGTAATGGAAATTCCGATTTTATTAATAAGATTTTCACCGACGAATTTTTCCAGATCGGATTTGAAATTCCAGGATTTTTTTGCGGGAGCGACGTATTGCGGGAAATTTTCAGGAGGAATGACAGGGGGTGGCGATGAAATGCTTCTCTGATCATTAACCGGCGGATCCTGATCTGTGCCGGGGGGGATACCGGCATCAACAGCAGTTGATTTTAACAGGCTGATTTCGGACTGCAGCGCTTCAATTTCTCTCTGAAAAGTGGTCTGTTTACGGAGGAGAGACTCCAGTTTCTCCTGTATCCGGATGATGTCCTGATTTTCTGCCATAAAAGAATCCTTTTTGTGTTTTCAATGAGGAAATAAAGGTACAAAGAAAATCGGGAAATTGGAACTAACCCAAAAAAGAGGTAGATCCCGGTAAAAAGGAGGGTGATGATGGCTTAGGCGCCGTTACCATGATCTCGGATCATGAGATGGAACTCCCTGACGAGGAGTCACTGCGTAAAATCAGTCGCATCGGTTAGCGGGGTTGTATTTTTCTTTGTATCTTCGTGTAAATTTTCATAAACATGGAAGATCCACGACAGGATTATCTGCGCATGTCAACGGTTGAGCGACTGATGCCACAGGAAGAGATGCTCGAGGTTGCCCGCCAGCGCAGCAATCTGCTTATTGGTGTTCCCAAAGAGGTGTCAGTTCAGGAAAACAGGGTGTCGTTGGTTCCCGACGGGGTAGCCCTGCTGTGCCGCAACGGGCATCAGGTAATGGTGGAGGCAGGAGCTGGGGTTACAGCACATTTTACCGATCATGAGTACAGTGAGGCGGGAGCCCGGCTTGTTTCTTCTACAAAAGATGTTTATAAGGCAGACATTATTCTGAAGGTGGGCCCGGCCAACATGCAGGAAATTGAGATGCTCAGGCCAAAGCAAACTGTGTTCTCTGCCATTCAGATCGCCATGCAAAGCGAGGAGTATTTCAGGGCACTGCTTTCGCGAAAAGTTACCGCGCTGGCTTTTGAAACGATCCGTGACAAGACGAATCAGTTGGCCATTATCAGGGCAATGAGCGAGATTGCAGGCAGTACTTCCATTTTTATAGCAGCCGAATATCTTGCCAGTTCCGATCATGGCAGAGGGGAGATGTTCGGAGGTTTTACCGGGATCACACCTTCCGAAGTGGTCATCATCGGCGCAGGCACCGTGGGAGAATTTGCTGCCCGTTCAGCCATCGGTTTGGGGGCTTTGGTCAAGGTTTTCGATAACTCTGTTTACCGTCTCCGCCGGTTACAGAGCAACCTGGGCATGCGAGTATTTACTTCGATTTTACATCCCAAGGCTCTTGTTGAGTCGCTGCGAACTGCCGATGTGCTCATTGGCGCTATTCATTCGCGTGAAGGGAAAGCCCCCTGTATTATCAGCGAGGAAATGATAAGACAAATGAAAGACGGGGCTGTGGCTATTGATGTGAGTATAGATCAGGGTGGGTGTTTTGAGACATCGAGGCCTACCACCCATAAATCGCCGGTGTATAAAGTTCACGGCGTGACACATTACGCAGTTCCGAATATCCCGTCGAAAGTGCCGCACACAGCTTCTTTGGCGCTTAATAACATCATCGTTCCCATCATACTCGACATCGGCTCTGAGGGTGGAATTGAGAATCTGCTTAAACGTGATTTCGGCGTCAGGCAGGGGGTTTATATTTATAATGGTATTCTAACCAATCAATTTATAAGCAAATACTACAATCTGCCTTTTCAGGATATCAGTCTCCTGATGGCAGCGTTTCATTAGGCAATTTTTCTCCATGCATGAAGAATCTTTCCAACAGGATTGTCACCATTAACAGAACTCCGATTTTCTTCGGAATAAATTGCCTCTCATCAATCGACCGGTTTATTGGTTCGCTAAACCCTTGCGGCATTTTCATCCTTGTGGATGAGAACACACGCACCCATTGTCTGCCGTTGCTTCTTGAGCATGCTCCGTTACTGGCACATGCGCGGGTGATGGAGGTGGTTGGAGGAGAGGGGGTTAAAACACTTGAAAATGCCGAAAAATTATGGAGCATCCTCATGGCGGAAGGCGCCGGGCGCTATAGTTTATTAGTGAACCTCGGCGGGGGGGTTATCAGCGACCTTGGCGGGTTTGTAGCTGCAGGGTACCAGCGCGGAATAAATTACATCAACATCCCTACCTCTCTGATGGGAATGGCCGATGCAGCCATTGGAGGGAAAACTGCGGTGAACCTGTCGGGCATCAAAAATCAGGTGGGTTTTTTTCATGCGGCAAAAGCTGTTTTCATTTTTCTCCGGTTTCTCGATACCCTGCCAAAGGAGCATCTCCGGTCGGGCCTGGCTGAAATTGTTAAAAGTACGATTATCAGCAATCCTGTTTTGTGGCGGCGACTCCAAAATTATCCCGTTAGCCGGCTTTTATCACAACCCCCTGAAAGTGCTTTTTGGCAAAAGCTGATTCTTTCGGCCGTAACCTTCAAAAACAAAGTGGTAGTGAAAGATTACCGGGAAACGAAATTTCGCAAAGTACTGAATTTCGGACATACCATTGGCCATGCACTGGAAGGATATGCCCAAAGGGTTGGTGGCATGCCCCTGTTGCACGGAGATGCTGTGGCTGCGGGTATGATCAGTGCTGCCTATTTGTCGCACCTTAAAACCGGACTTGCCGAACAGGAGATGAAGTCGATATCCCGGTACCTCCGCGAGGGCTATGGCACGATCGCGGTTGATTCTTCATCACAAGCGATTTTATTGGAATTGATGATGCATGATAAAAAGATGTCGGGTGGGCGTTTGCAGTTTACTTTGATGTCCAAACCAGGTTTTCCTGTGGTGAATGTTCCCTGTGATGAAAAGGAAGTGTTGAAGTCCATTGAATATCAATGTTGTACATAAAAGAAGGAGTATGAAAAGCATCATCATCAGCAAACCTGATAAAACGCTGCGGGGAAGTATCACACTTCCGGCTTCAAAAAGCATCAGCAACAGGTTACTCATGATTCGTGCTTTCAGTGGGCAGGACTTTCCCATCAAAAATTTATCAGAAGCTGAAGATACCTTGTTGCTGCAAAAACTCCTGGGGGTCATTCTGCAAGGCAACAACCGGAAAAAGGTATTGGAAATAGATGCGGCCAATGCAGGCACCGTGATGCGTTTCCTGACCTCTTTTTTGTGTACAAAGCCAGGGAAATGGGTCATAACCGGATCCGAACGAATGAAGCAGCGTCCGATCGGGATACTGGCCGATGCCTTAAACCATCTGGGTGCTTCTGTCGATTTTCTTGCGAAACCGGGCTATCCGCCCCTGCTTATCACGGGTGGTGAATTAAAAGGCAAAGAATTATCCATCGACACCGGAGTAAGCAGCCAGTTCACCACAGCCTTGTTGCTGCTTTCGCCATACCTGCCGGCGGGTTTGATTTTACACTTAAAAGGCAAAACAGTTTCGTTTACCTATACCGAGATGACCTTACACCTGATGGAGTTATTCGGCGCAAAGATGAAAAGAGGTAAAACCCTGATTCATGTCAAACCCGGCCATTACAAACCCATTGATTTCACGGTTGAAGCTGATTGGTCAGCAGCAGCTTTCTGGTATGAAGCAGCCGTTTTTGCCGAAGATGTTGACCTTGAACTGAAAGGGTTGCGGTTTGAAAGCCTGCAGGGGGATGCGATTTTGCCGGCAATCTACCAAAACTTCGGAATCAGGACAGAATTTACCGCCGCAGGTATCCGGTTGACCAAAATATCGAAAAAAGTGGATGGATTTTATTTTGACTTTACAAATTATCCGGATATTGCGCAGTCAGTAATTGCCACCTGTGCCGGGATCGGGATTCGGGGGCGTTTTGAAGGGGTGCAGAGTTTACAAATTAAAGAGACCGACAGATTGCGTGCCATGAAGCATGAAATTGAGAAGCTTGGCATCCAGATTTCCTTTTCCGGTGAGGCAGGTCTGATTTCCGCCCTTGAAATGAAACCCTCAAAACCGAAATTTCCCGACGGAATAACCTTTGAAACATACGGTGATCATCGAACAGCAATGACATTGGCTCAGTTCGCATTTAAAGCAGGCGCTTTGAAAATTCTCAACCCCGATGTGGTGGTGAAATCTTACCCGCGATTCTGGGAGAATATGAAGGCTTTGGGATTTATCATTCAATGAAAGAGCCATTTAGTCAGATTCTCTTTTTTTTGTCACAAACAATCCGGTTTTTTATCCCTGATGAAAAAGTGAAACTGATAATTTATTTTTTTATGTAAGAAATGTCATTTAAAGAAAATATTCTTACCTTTGAATATCTTGAGAATGAACCGGGACAACCAACCTTTATTTTTGTTTTATAAGCGTAATGTTCATAAAATAAGCTAATTAGAAAAGTAATTTCAAGTCAGGTGAAGATATATTTATTGTTTTTTTTGAGTCTGTTATGTTGTGTTTCTGCCAGAATAAATGTTATGGCAGCAAACATTCCCGCTGAACATGTTGGTTCCGATTCAGGCGGAGATACGCTTAAAGCGTTGGGTTTGTTGGTTGAGAGAAATAAAGTCAGCAACAATTCCTTGTCAATTCATTATGCAAAAATTGCCCTGAACATTGCACTCCGGCGCGATTCGCCCGCAGATCTTGTGGATGCTTACAAATGGATCGGCAAGGCTTACCTGCAGAATCACAAAGATTCGAGTTATTATTATTATGAAAAGGCTCTTAGAATTGCCGACAGCTGCCAACTTACAAAACAAAAAGTTCATATTTTCTACAATATTGCCAGCTTTCATAGTGCAGCCTATAACTATACAGATGCTATTTCATTGCTCGATTCATCTATCCGGCTGGCCGAATTGGTAAAAGATCCGGAGGGCATGGCCAATGCCTATATATCACTTGCCATTATCAAGCGCAATATTCATGATTATGAAAGCGCTTTCAAAATGTTTGAGCTGGCCCTTAAAACAGCCCAAAAAGACTCCCTTTATAGGCAAATGGGCGTTGCCATTGGAAACATGGCACAAACTCCCTTTGAAAAAGACTCTCTGAAATCGTGGGAAAAGCAGAGGGAAGCGTTAAATTATCTCAGTAAAGTCAGCGGCGTTGAGGAGGAAATGGCCTATATTTTTATAAACATGGGATATCAGAGTTCTGTGCCTGATTCGGCGCTGAGTTATTATAAGAAGGCCTTGAAACTTGCTACCAAAGCCAATTTGTCCAAGATAATTTTCGGCGCCTATAACAATATGGCTTACAGCTATCTGGATAAGAAAAATATTAGAGAAGCTGAATCATGTCTTAAAAAGGCAATTCCCCTAGCCCTCGAAGTAAAAGATACCGACTGGTTGTCATCTCTTTATGATACCTATGCCGATGTTTGTGTTGAAAAGCAGGATTACAAGCAGGCCTTGGGTTTTCAAAAAAAAGCGATGAAGGCCAGAGATGCTGATTACCGGCAAAAGGCCTCCGATCAGGTAAGACTTTTAGCAGCGCTGTTAAACCTCAAAAGCAAGGAACTGCTTATTCAGAATGAAGAAAAGGAGTTGCTGGTTCAGCGCAACCGCCTCCAGAGAACCGAACTATGGCTGGCCATTGCCCTTATTCTTGTTTTGGGTTCCGTATTTGCAATTTTCTTTCTCCAACAGCGCAGCAACACAAAACTTCACAAAGAGAAAATCGGATCGGCACAACGGATCATCGAAATGGAGGAAACTGAAAAGGGAAGAATTGCTCGCGAATTGCATGATCTTACCGGTCAGCTGATTTTAGGCATGTCGGGATCTATTGAAAATATTGATTTTCCTGACCCGGAGATTAAAGAGCAGATAAAATCCAGGATCAAAGAGTTGGGTGTCAGCATACGGCAGATTTCACATCGCATGAACAGAGCGATGATTGAGCATTTTACCTTTAGCGAAATGATTACCGGCCTGTGCGAAGATGTGAAAAAACTGTCGAGGATGAAAATCGATCTTGAAATGGCAGATGAATTTCCCGATTTACAAAACGAGCTGGTTCTTCATTTTTACCGGATTATACAGGAACTGCTTACCAATGCAGCTAAATACGCAAGGGAAAGTCAGATTACCATCAAAATATTTGCCAGGAATGGAAAACTTAATTTGTTATACTCCGATAACGGATCAGGTTTTATTGTGGATGAAAAGAACCATCGGAGTATGGGAATATTAAATATTTTTGAACGTGCAAAATTGGTAGGCGGACAGGCAAATTTAAAGACAACTCCCGGGTTAGGAACCTCCTGGGAGATTATTTTTCCGATGGATCAAAAAAATAGTATTAAAAGTTAAATGAGATATTATGATCAGACTATATGTCATTGAGGATCATCCGGTGATTGTTACAGGGTTAAAAAACCTTTTTCGCCCCAGCAGAGATGAAATAGAGATCATGGGCAACGCTTTTAGTGTTGACGATGCAGTTGCAAAAGCCGATGCCGAAACATTTGATGTTTTTCTTCTTGATCTTTGGCTTCCGGAGGCAAACCCACTGGTGAATGTTAAAAAGCTGAAAGAGAAATTCACCGGTAAACCCATCGTTATTTTCACTTCAGAGGATTCCTCTTCCTGGCAGCGGAAAATGTTTGAGGCCGGGGTGATGGCATATTTGCTTAAAAGTACAAACAAAGCTGAGATCAAATCAACTCTGGAAAAGGTTGTAAGAGGCCAGATCGTGTTTTCCGGACTGGTTGAACCTGATTATGAAAGAAAACTCTCTACGGTATTATCCGGTCAGAAATATCGCTTAACCCCTAACCAACACGAATTGGTTGTCCTTCTGTCGTCGGGACTTACCCAACAGCAAATAGCCGATGCCAAGAAAACAAGTGTTTCAACTGTTGAAAAAACGCTAAAACATGTGCGTGAACGTTGCGATGCCAAAAACAATGCAGAACTGATAAAAATCCTGCTTGAAAAGGGCATTATCTGATTCATCTCAATCCCGGTTTCCGCTGTTTCATCTGCTTTTTTGTGGAATCGAATCATCAATGGAGTCACTATTTAGAGCAATTTTACTGAAATCCGACATGTTCATGGCCTCCCGAATGCACGCCATTAAAAATAGGAATAGCTCTTATTATCAAAAAGATAATGTTTTGATTTGTCCCTTTTGATTACGGGTTTCCGCAGTTTGAATTTATGGATTTCTGCCATTGTGGGTTTTAAGCTAAATGCATAAATTTGACCAATATGTTTGTGTAAAATCTTACTTAACATTCTAAATCATCCTTCATGAAAAAATTTATCCTCGTAGCTGCAGTTTTATTATTAACTGGATTTACCAGTTTATATGCTCAGAACTTTCCAATTAATCCTATCCCCAGTTATGGTTGCCCATTGGTGACAGAACGTACAGGATTTCAGGAAATTATGACGCATGCGACCCCAGGCCGGGAAAAAAGGGAGATGGATGTAGTGATTTCTTCGAGTTCGACTCATCCCCAAATGGTGTCGGCTAAAGTATGGGTTATCAAAGATAACGGCACAATTGTTAAAGGTCCGTTCCGGGTTTATCTCGATCAGCTTCTTTCGGTTCCAATTGATAACGGAAAATGGAGTGTGGTTATCAAATGCAAATTCAGCAACATAAATGCCGGTGTTTGGATTGATTAATTGATCATACAGAGATGGCAAGAAGAAGCACCGTTTCAGATGCTTCTTCTTGCCATTTTCTGTTACAATCTTCAATATCTCAGCTTTTTTTCATAATATCTTTTCCGGCAGGTGAAGGTATTTTTTTTTGCTTTTCTCCATTTCTATGTCAGAATTCCTTAAATTTGAACCCTGAACATATAGTCTTACTAATCTGCAGCCTCTATTTTGTTAGTTGATATTTTTATCCCCTGTTTTGTTGACCAGGTTTACCCTGATACCGGGATGAATATGGTTAAAATTCTCGAGAAGCTCGATATTGTGGTCAATTATAACGGAAACCAAACATGTTGCGGCCAGATGGCTTTCAACAGTGGTTTTTGGGATGATGCTAAAAAAATGGGAGAAAAATTCTTGAAAGATTTTCCCAACGACCGGCCCATTGTCGGCCCAT
>DYQT01000368.1 GCA_020719165.1 Draconibacterium orientale
ATTGGGGCGAGTTTTTTTATTATCATTTTCATTGGCAGTTGGATAACTTTTAAGGGGTTGGCATTGCCCATTCAAGAAGTCGTAAAAGGCGCAGAGATTTTGGCTTCTGGAGATTTTGACTATCGCATTCCAAAGCTGGGTGGGGATAACGAAATCAGCCATCTTGCGCAATCGTTCAACAATATGGCGGATGCCGTTCGAGATAAGCAAACAGAATGTGTTGTCCAGCAAAACGCATTACAGGAAATGCTGGCGCGCCGTGAAGCTGAGTTTAATGTGCTGGCTCAGGTTGTTGCACTTATCAATCGTCCGGCAGATGCGCTCACAAATAATTTGATGTTGGGGTTGCAGGTCTTTCATCAGGTTTTTAAGACAGATATGTTGGCGGTTTTTCTGCTTAACAAATCGGGAGATTTCACTTATGCTGCCCATGCATGCAATTTGAAAGATGAGCCATCATTTTTCCAGCATTGCAAAGAACAAGTGGATCTCCCTTTGTTTAAAATGGCAGTAACCGCTTGAGATGTAGTGCGTATCCCGGATGTGTCCACATGCGAAATTCCGTTAACACCCCGCCAAAAAGAGTGTTATCAGCAGTTGGACGTTCACCAAATGGGAGTAAAACCCATTTTTGCAGATCAGGATATTTTGGGTGTTCTACTTCTAATGCGCCATAAGCATCAATATATTTCACCTGAAAATATGGGGCTGCTCAATGCGCTCACCAATCATGTCGCAGTCTTAATCAAAAACGCAAATCTGAAATCCCTTTCCCGTGACTTGGTTATTATGGAAGAACGGCGGCGATTGGCCCACGAACTTCATGACGCCGTAACCCAATCGCTGTTTAGTCTCAGCATGGCTGTGGAGGGATTGAAAAGTTCTTTTTCCAATGATGAACAAACAGCGCAGGCGGCATTGGACATCATTTCAGTCCAAACCGCAACCATACAACGTGAGTTGCGGTCCCTCATCAATGAATTAAGACCGCTTGATGTGTCTCTTGAGGATAGTCTTGATCAGGCACTAAAACGTCATGCGAATAGTCTGCAGCAAGCCTCTGGCGCTGATGTTCGAATTAATATTCAGGGGGATACAAGAAAGTTGCCGCCAAATACCCAACAAGTAATAAATCGTATTGCCCAGGAAGCCTTAAGCAATATTATGCGTCATGCCCAGGCTACTCAAGCACATCTGGAAATTTGTATTGATGAAGACAAAGTGCGGATGTCAGTAACCGACAATGGAATTGGATTAGACCTAAATCAGTGGCAGAATTCGAATCAAAGCTCTTACGGCTTGGTCAGTATGCGAGAGCGGGCGGAATGGATTGGCGGAACTTTTGAAATTCAAACTGTGCCTGGCAAGGGTGTTAAAATCTTTGTGAAATTGCCGCTGGTGAGCACAAAGGCGCAGGTATCCCCGAATGAGTGAACAAAAGAAAATTCGAGTTTTATTGGTAGATGACCATCCAATGGTTCGTAAAGGCATGGAACTTTTCCTAACGTCGAGCCAACTGTTTGATGTAATTGGACAGGCAGGCGATGGTCGAGAAGCGATTGAATTGGCAACAGCGTTGCAACCTGATGTTATTTGCATGGATGTAGTCATGCCCGGCATGGATGGCATAACAGCCACTGAGCAGGTGAAGGCATTAATGCCGTCTGTGGAAATTTTAGCCATTACCAGTTATATTGATCTCGAAAAAATTTTGGCAGCCATCCATGCAGGCGTTTCCGGATATTTGATGAAAGATGCCAGCCCTGCGGACCTGATTCGCGCCATTCAGACCGTCGCACGAGGGGAAATCTACCTTCACCCTGAGGCAACCCGCAAATTAGCCCAGCATTTTGAACCAGACACAAAAACATCCAAACCACACCAGGTTCTTACCCAGCGCGAGCGTGATGTCATTCAATTGGTAACACGTGGATTGAACAATCAAGATATTGCAGACAAATTGGGAATTGGGCTAAAAACCGTTAAAACTCATATTAGTAACATTCTTGAAAAGCTGGCATTGGAAAACCGGGTACAAATAGCGATCTACGCACTGCAAAATAATATCGTATCGCTCGATGATTTATAAACGTTCATCAGACTTAAGTCCTAC